>JBDSUN010000282.1:0-5781 GCA_039927735.1 Acidimicrobiales bacterium
CGGCTGGTGGAGGGCGTCGCCGAGGCCGGCATCCACGTACCAGTGACCGTCCGGGTTGGCCTCGGTCGGCAGGTCGTGTACGAGGAGGACCAGGTGGTTGGTCATCTCGGCCTCGGCGGGCCCGGCCGGGCCGTGCACGCCGCCGACGTGCCGGCTCACCCGGTAGCCGAGGGAGCCCAACAGCGCGCTGAGGGCCCCGTTGAGGTGGAAGCAGTACCCACCGCGCCGGCTGCGGGCGATGCGCTCGGCGGACGCCGCGGCGTCGATGCCCCATCTCTCGCCGAGCTGGATCCAGAGCGTCTCGTAGGGCACCTGCTCGACGTGGGCACGGTGGAGCCGGAACAGCGCGTCCACCGTCGGCGGCTCGACCTCGACGCCGAGGCGGGCCAGGTACGCATCGCACACCTTCGGGTCGAGGACCTCCACCTCGCGAGGGTAGGGCGGGAGAGCTGGCGCGTCGCTTCCCAGCGGACGGGCGAAGCGCACCCTCGGCGATCAGATCCTGGTACCGACCCAGAACCACGCCTCGCAGCGGACCGTCATGGCCCCACCGGGGAACCGTTCGTCGACCACCCGGCGACGGGAGCGGAGCAGCCGGCCCCGGTCGGGCTCGGGCAGCGCTGCGACGTCCAGCGCCCTCCGTTGCGCAGCACCCGGTGGGCCTCGAGGCAGCGGGTCACTGGGTCCAGCCAGTGCCAGGCCTGGGCGAAGCAGATCAGGTCGACGGACCCGTCGCGGACCGGGAGGATGGCGCCGTCGGCAACCACGGCCCGCAGCCCAGCGGTCCGCTGGGCGGCGCGGGCTAGGACGGCACGGCCCGGGTCGACGGCGAAGACCGACGCCCCGCGACCCAGCAGCTGTCTCGTGGCGATCCCCGCACCCGCGCCGACGTCGAGCACGAGCTGGCCCGCCAGCGGACCGAGCGCGTCGTAGAGCCCCGCCGGGTAGTCCGGCCGACCGGTGTCGTACTCGTCGGCCACCTCCTCGAACGACGCCACCGGATGATCCTCACCGATCCCACCGTGTCGGAGGTGTGGATGTCGCCGCTCACGCAAGGGGAGGTGCCAGCCGCTCCCGTAGCCGCGCCGCGTTCTCCGGGAGCGGATCGGTGGCGTCGAGGTAGAGCTCACCATCAGCGGGAGGCTCCCAGCGACCGAGGAGCTGGCCGACGTGATCCCACTCGAGCTCGTGCCATCCCGGGATCTCCCGAGCTCTACCGACGAGCCGCTCACGATGGAGCGTCACGTCGCGGCACGACGTGACGACCACCACGACGGAAGCCCCCGCCGAACGTCCTACGCCGCGCGTTCCTGCGACCTCGATGTCGCGCGCGACGCCGTCGAGCACCACTGAGGAGCCCCGGCGGAGCTGCGCCGTCGCCAGGTTCCACAAGATCGACCAGCCGACGCGCCGGTGGTCGACGTGGGACATCTCGCGCAGGGCGTCCTGCACGCCGTCGAACTCTGTGAGCGCGGCCATCGCCCAGTCCCATCCGAGCACCGGCGCGTGCAACGCCTCGGCGGCGAGGTCAGCCAGAGTCGATTTGCCCGTACCGGGCGGCCCGGTCAGCAACAGCAGCGTGGGCGGGTGGTCCATGCCCCATGATCACACCGAGTGGCTCAGCTCGTAGGTGACGTGGGTGGCGGTGGGCGAAACCTGGACGGAGCGCTGGACGAGCTGGTGGCGTCCGCTGCCCGCGAAGAGGGGCGTCCCGGCGCCGAGCACGATGGGGGCAAGGTGGATGTGGATCTCGTCCACCAGCCCGAGAACCCATCGATCCCGACGGCAGTCGCTCTCGGAACCGGGTGGGGCACGGGCGCAGCCTGGGTCGGCGCCGATCGTCCACCCGGCGCCACCGTGGGGCCCTGAGCGATGGGCCTGCGCCGGACCCATCGGCGAGCAACGGAGTCGATCATCAGGCTGAGGCCGAGCAGGGCGATGGCCACGATGCCGTCGAGCCACCAGTGGTGGCCACTGGCGGAGACCACCAGGATCGTGAGCACCAGATGAAGCAGGAACACCCAGCGCCACCGGCTCGTGCCCGCCGCCACGATGCCAAAGGACACCACGGCCGCCCAACCCACGTGGATCGACGGCATGGCGGCGAACTGGTCAGAGACGCCTGTGCCGACCGGGCCGTAGAGGGACGGGCCGTAGCGCTCGGAGATGTCGACGTAGCCCAGGTCGGTCAGGAACCGCGGCGGCGCGACCCGGACGAATCGGATGACCAGGCAGAGCCCCGTCAGGATGGCCAGGCCGTTTCGCCAGTGCGGGTACTCCTCGCGGTGCCGGACGTAGAGCCACACCACGAAGGCCACAAGGGCTGGGACGTGCACACCGGCGTAGTAGTAGCTGGTGAACCACCCCAACCAGTCGTGCCGCAGGACGAGCTGCTGCAGGGAGAGCTCGGTCGGGAGGTGCAGGTCGTGCTGCAGCTCGACGATCTGGCGGGCCCGCTCGATGGCGCCCTCGTCCCGGGCCAGCGGCAGGGCGCGCGCCACCCGCCACACTGCGTAGAGCAGCGCCACCAGGGCCAGCTCCCGCGCCGCCGGCACAGCTGCCGTGGTGAACCGCGAGGAACCCCGTCGCTGCAACCCGGTGGCGGTCAGCGCGCTCAGGCCCGCCACCACGATCGCCTGACCCCACGACGGCCACATCAGCGATGCGCAGCCCGGCGGCAACGGCGCGCCAGGTGCTCGTCATCGACCGTTCGTACCCGCATCGGCTGATGATGCCGCATCCTCGGCATCGACGGGACCACTCGCCGACTCGCGACGAGGGCCGGCGTGACGATCGTCGAACGGATCCTGGCCGGACTGGCTGTCACACCCCCTGCGTAGGTTGGGAGCATGTTCCAGTCGGTGCTCGAGCGGGAGGTGGAAGGGGTGGCCGAGGCCGCTTCGACGGTGGCTGCCGGGCTGGATCCCGATGACGTACCGGCGTCCGAGGCGGTGCGGCTCTATCGCTCGCTCGACCAGGCCTGCCGCAGCTTGGCCGCCGCCAAGACCCTGCTGGCCCGCCGGGTGGACGACTCGCTGGAGTGGCAGCGCAAGGGCTACCGCAGTGCGGCAGAGTTCCTCGCCGACACCTCCGGCACCTCCCTGGGGGCGGCCAGAGCGGAGATGGAGACCTCCCGGGCGCTGCCGGACCTGCCCGACACGGCCCGGCAGATGACCGAGGGAACGATCTCACCACAGCAGGGAGCGTTGATAGCTGACGCAGCCAAGGCCAACCCCTCCGCCGAGCAGTCGCTGCTGGATAAGGCTCGCACGACCAACCTCCACGAGCTGCGCAACGAGGCGCTCAAGGCCAAAGCGGCCGGTGACGCCAACCCCGAGGCCACCCATGCCCGCATCCGCCGGGAGCGGCGTCTTACGCGCTTCACCGATGGCCAAGGCGCCCGTCACCTCCACCTGCAGGGCCCGGTCGACGAGGTCGTCATCATCGAAGCCGAGATCGACCGCCGCCTCTCCCAGCAGATCCGCACCGGGCCCAGCGGTGCGCCGCTCGAGACCCGCGACGCCATGGCCTTCGACGCCACCGTGGAGATGGCCCGCCGCTCCGAAGGCGCTGATGCGCCATCGTCCGGCAAGGGCAAGCAGGCCCGTCCGCAGCACCTGGCTCTGCTTCGCCTGGACATCGAAGCGCTGTGGCGGGGATACGCGGAAGGCGACGAGCTCTGCGAGGTCACCGGGCTCGGGCCCATCCCCGTCGGCGCGGCCGCACGTCTGCTCGGCGACGCCGTCCTCAAGCTCATCCTCACCAAGGGCGACGCCGTCGCCCAGGTCACGTCCCTCACCCGAGGGCCGACGCAGGCCATCCGCTACGCCTTGCTGTGGACCTCCCCCACCTGCTGCGTGGAGGGCTGCACTCGCACCATCGTTGAGCATGACCACGCCTGGGGCGCCGAGTACAGGGACACCCGCCACACGCGCCTCGATCAGCTCGAGCCGAAGTGCCACACCACCACGACCTGCACACCCTCCACGACTGGGCCCTTCTTCCCGGTCCCGGCAAACGGCCCATGGTGGCCCCAGAGGATCCACGCCACCCGCGCCACGGCCTTCCCCCGCCCGGAGCGCCGGCGGGCGGGGCGCCCAGCCGGGACACCGAGGTCGCAGGCCGACCACCCGGCGACTCGCCAGGACCATCCCGACGAGCGCAGCCCACGCGTGCCGCTGCCGAGCAGGTCGATCTGTTCAGCGACCCCGCCGCCTGAGCATCACACGCGTTGGGTGGCCATCACCACCGATGATGGTGCGGTGGTGATGACGCTGATGACGGTGATGATGCTCGGGTCGACAGGAGCTCAGGTGGGTGCCTCGTCGGCCTCGAGCCCGCAGGCGACCGGGACCTGTGCCTGGAGCATCCGGACGTCGTCGCTCGGGCCGATCCCGACGGCAACCAGCTCCGCGTCATCCACAGGTCCTCGGGCCGGCGGGCGACGCCGGCCGAGCAGGTGGAAGAGGCGGCTCAGCCGCCGATACGGGTCGCGCCGGCTGGCCTCGAGCTCGACGGCGAGCACGAGGGCAGTGGGGTCGATGCGGGGCTGGTCCGGGGTCCAGCCATCGGTGAACAGGCGGACGCCACACCACTCGATCGGGTCAATGCCTCGATCGGAGAGCATCGCCGACAGGTCCTCCACCCGGTCGCCCCGGGTGTCCAAGCCCAGTCCGTTCACCTGGCGGGTGGCGTCGAACGCCGCCAGCGCCGCCGCCCAGTCACCGTCCAGTGCCGGGCGAGAGGCGAGCACCTCGACGTTCTTCGCCACGATCGACACCAGGCCGCCGGTGTCCGTCAGCTCGCAGAGGGCTCCGACCAGCGGGGTCGGGTCATCGAGGTACATGAGCACGCCGTGGCACAGGACGGCTCCGAACCGAGCCCCACCGAGGGCCGCTGGCGCCTCCTCCCCCGTCGCCTGGACGAGGGTGACCCGGTCAGCGACTTCTGGATCCTCGGATGCCAGTCGCTCCTCGGCTCGGGTGAGCATGGCCGACGACGGGTCGACGATGGTGACCTCGTAGCCGTCCCGAGCCAACGGGATGCTCTGGTCACCGGCCCCGCCCCCCACATCGACGACGTGCAGTGACGGCGGACCGAGGTGCGCTCGGAGGTGGGAGTCGATGACGTGGGTGCGGACCTGTCCGCGCAGTGATCCATAGTGGCCGTCGACGAACCGCCCGGCGAGCGGGGCCCAGGCATCATCCTGCATGCAGGGGCTCCATGAGCTCGAGCCGGTTGCCGAAGGGGTCCGAGGCGTACACGCGGTCGTACCCCTCCAGCGGTTCGTCGTCGACGAGATCGACTCCGGCCGCCCGCAGCCTGGCCATCAGCCGCGGGAGGTCCTCGACCAACAGCGCCGGGTGGGCCTTCTTGGCGGGGCGGAACTCCGCCTCTACGCCGAGGTGCACCTTGAGGTCACCGTCTTCGAACCAGCAGCCGCCTCGCGTCGCGAGGTGGGCCGGCTTCGGCGTCTCGGGGATGCCGAGAAGGCCGGCGTAGAACGTGCGGGCCAGCGGCTCGCCGCCCGAAGGCATGGCCAGCTGGACATGCTCGATCCGCTGCACCCGCACGCCCCTGATCATGTCCCATCCTGGCCAACCTCGCGTCAGCAGATGGTCAGACGACGGCGCGCTGACGTTCACCGGGCGGGAACCGGCCCGCCACCGCTCGGCCTGAAGGTGGGGCCATGGAAGCAGGCGAGACCATCGAAGTGCCGGAGCGGATCATCGTGAGCCCGGCCGGCGGCGTGTACCAGCCCTTGGCTCGGCCTGACCTCGT
>JBDSUN010000283.1:0-8955 GCA_039927735.1 Acidimicrobiales bacterium
TCTCCGCCTCGGAGTACAGCTCGATGATGCGGCGCTCCGGCACGTCGGTGACGAACTCGACGTGGTCCTCGAGGCCGAGGGCCTTGATGGCGGCGTCGCTGGCCCCGCCCGGCTTGCGCTTGCCGATGACCACCAGGTGGACGTCGTCGCGCTCGGTGCGGAGCTTGGCGACCGCCTCCAGCAGGTACTTGAGGCCCTTCATGGTGACGTCGGCCGATGCCGTGGTGACCAGGCGCCCGGGGACGACCTGCACCTCCGGCAGCGGGGTGAAGAGCTCGATGTCGACGCCGACCGGCACGATGGCCATGCGGGCGGGATCGACCTTGTGATCGTGGGAGATGTCCTTGAAGGAGTTCTCCGACACCGTGATGACTCGCTCCAGGCGGCTGGCCACCTGCGTCTGCATGTTGGTGAAGGAGTACCAGCGGCGCAGCGTGAGGCGCTTGTACCGGCTCTCTGCGGCGCCCATCTCGAGGCGACGGTCCACGGTGATCGGGTGGTGGATGGTGGCGATCACCGGGATCTTGAGCTGCCGCTCGATGGCGAGCAGGCCGTAGCCGAGGCACTGGTTGTCGTGGACGAGGTCGAAGTCGCCCTGGCGCTGGCGCAAGTGGTCCCACGCCCGCAGCGAGAAGGCCAGCGGCTCGGGGAAGGTGCCGGCTGAGAAGGCGGTCACCTCCACGAAGTCCGTCCAGTGCTTGAGCTCCCACAGGCCGGGCATGCGCATCGGGAAGTGGTCGTTGTAGATGTCGAGGCTCGGCAGCTCCACCAGCGGGACCCGCTCGTCGAGCACCGGGTAGGGCTGGCCCCCGAGCACCTCGACGTGGTGGCCGAGATCGACGAGCGCCTTAGCCAGGTGGCGGGTGTACACGCCCTGGCCCCCCACGTGGGGCTTGCCTCGGTAGGCGAGGAAGGCGATCCGGAGGGGGGTGTCGCTGGCCATGGTCCGACAAGCCTTTCGGGCGGTTGACCCACCGGTCAACTCAACCTGTAGCAAGCGGAGTGCTAGCTGGCGTGCACGATATCGCCCACCCGCACCGTCCCGCCCTGCGTGACGGTGGCATAGAGGCCGAGGTTGTTGTCATGAGCATCCCGGATGGTGGTGCCGATCGCCTTGTCCCGCTCCAGGCCCGGCTGCGCCCGGGATGGCATCGAGCAGCGGGGTGTGGCCATGACGACGTCGCTGGCGACTGCGCCCACCTCCACCTTGGTCCAGCCGTCCTCGGCATAGCCGGCGTTGACCGCCTCGATGAGAGCGGTGGGCCGGAAGCGGCGGACGTCCCAGGTGCCGTCGGGGTGCTCGCCGGCGATGGCGGCCAGGCTGGCGGTGGTGAGCCAGTGGACGTCGGCCAGGTCGAGCCACGTGCCCGGCGGCCCGGGCCAGTCGAACACGGCTGAGTCCTCGTCGGACATGCCCGAGTACATCTCCATCGGGAAGACGCCGCCCGTGGGCGGGGCCTCCAGGCGCACCGCCCTCCCGAGCCAGTCGGACAGAGCCGCGTGCACGCCCGGATCGGTGGCGGCGTGCTCGGCGCCGTCGGGCAGGGTGAGCGTCACGGTTTCGCCGTCGAGGCGGGCGGCGGCCAGCAGCAGGTCGGCGTACCGCTTGGCGGAGAGCACTTTGCCGGCGGCGGGGTCGACCACCGCGAGGGTCCGGTCGCCCGCGGCGCCGCCCGGGGCGAGGTCGAGGCTGTCCACCCGCTCCCATTGGAACGACTTCACCGGATACCGCCAGAGCTCTGCCACCGTGCCGACGTGATCCATGGCGCCGACACTACGGGCTCAGGTGAACACCGGCTCCAGGTGCTCGGTGACGCGGGCATCGCGACCGAAGACGAGGAAGCGGTCGAAGCCGCGGAGGAACCAACGGTCGTGGCTGACCACCACCACCGTGCCGGCGTAGGTGTCCAGGGCCTCCTCCAGGGCCTCGGCAGAGGCGAGGTCGAGGTTGTCGGTCGGCTCGTCGAGCAGCAGCAGGGTGCTGCCGGCCAGCTCTAGCAGGAGGATCTGCAGGCGCGCCTGCTGCCCACCGGAGAGCGTCTCGAAGGGTTGGGCGGCGCAGCCGTGGATCCCGTAGCGGCGCAGGGCGGCCATGGCCTTGCCCCGCTCCACCCCCCGTCGCATCACGATGTCGAGCAGGTCGAGGCCCCGCAGCTCCGGGTGGTCGTGGGTCTGGGAGAAGTACCCCGGCACCACCCGCGCCCCGAGGCGCCACGACCCCTCGTGGCCCACCGGCTCACCGGCCAGCAGGCGCAGGAAGTGGCTCTTGCCCGTGCCGTTGGGACCGAGCACCGCCACCCGCTCGCCGTAGACGACCTCTGTGTCGAACGGGTCGGTGAGGCCGTGGAGCTCGAGCTGCTCGCAGATGATCACGCGGGTGCCGGTGCGGTCGCCTCCGAGCCGCATCGTCACCTGCTGGTCGACGACCCGCTCGGGCGGTGGGGCGGCCTCGAAGCGCTCGATCCGGCTCTTGGTGGCCCGCACCCGCGAGGCGAACGCGTCGCTGCCCATGGAGGCCCGCCGACGGAACTCCACCAGGGAGGCCTGCATCCGCTTGCGCTCCTCCTGCCACAGGCGGTGCTCGTCGTCGAGGCGCTGCAGTCGGGCCTCCCGGGCCTCGTGCCAGGTGGCGAACGGCCCGCCGTGCACCCACCCGGTCCGGCCCTCGAGGGTCACCACTCGCTGCGCCACCCCGGCCAGCAGCTGGCGATCGTGGCTGATGACCAGGATGGTCTTCGGGCAGGCGCGCAGGGCCGCCTCCAGCCACTCCTTGCCCGGCACGTCGAGGTAGTTGTCCGGCTCGTCGAGCAGCAGGACCTCGGCGTCCGAGCGCAGCAGCACCTCGAGGGCGAGCCGCTTCTGCTCACCGCCCGACAGGGTCGACAAAGGGCGGTCACCTGCCCGGGTCAGCGGCTGGCGTACGGCGATGGTGCAGCACGTGTCCCAGAGCACCTCCGCCTCCCAGCCGCCGGCGTCACCCCAGCTGGCGTGGGCGCGCGCCAGCGCCATCCCGGTGCGCTCGCCGGGGTCGGCGTCGACGGCTGCCTCTGCCGTCGTGAGGTCCGCAGCCGCTCGCTGCAGCGCGTCGGGCGAGAGGTCGAGCAGCATGTCGCGGACGGTGCGGCCCTCCTCCCGCCAGCCCACCAGCTGGCGCATGACCCGCAGTCGGCCGTCCACGTGGACGCTGCCGTCCTGGGGTGGCTGGTCGCCGGCGATGACCCGGAACAACGTCGTCTTGCCCGCCCCGTTCGCCCCGATGAGGGCGACGTGCTCGCCGTCACCCACGCCGAAGCTGACGTCATCCAGCAGCTCGACCCCACCAGGCGTGCGGCACGCCACCCCGTTCACGTCGATGGCGCCCACCGCCCGGACGCTACCGACGCCCACCCCCACCTCTGGCGTCTGTTTCCGGGCGGGCGGTGCCCGGTGACCACGCCGGAAGTCGATGCGACCTAGGTTCGGCGGCCATGCGAGCCCTTCCGGCGTGGTTCGATGACGCCAAGCTCGGGATCTTCGTGCACTGGACGGCCGCCGCCGTGCCGGCCTTCGCTCCCGTGACGGACTCGCCGTTCGACCTCGCCGCCGGGGGCGGGGGCTGGGAGGAGGCCATGCGCTGCTCGCCCTACGTCGAGTGGTATCAGAACTCGGTCGCCATCGAGGGCAGCCCTGCCGCCCTCCACCACGCAGCGGTGCACGGCGGCCGGCCCTACGAAGACTTCGTGGCCCAGTTCCTCGCCGGCCACGCCTGTTGGCAGCCCGAGCCGTGGGCGGACCTGTTCGAGCAGGCCGGGGCGAAGTACGTCGTGCTCGTCACCAAGCACCATGACGGGGTGCTGCTGTGGCCCAGCGACGTGCCCAACCCGCACAAGGGTCGCTGGGCGTCCGAGCGGGACCTCGTCGGCGATCTCGCCGGCGCCGTGCGAGCGCGGCAGATGCGCTTCGGCACCTACTACTCGGGCGGGCTCGACTGGACCTTCGGGGGCCTGCCGATCACCGACCTCGCCGCCATGTTCCGGGCCGTCCCGCAGACGCGGGAGTACCTCGCCTACGCCGATGCGCATTGGCACGAGCTCATCGACCGCTACCAGCCAGACGTGCTCTGGAACGACATCGGGTACCCGACCGCCGCCGACCTCCCGGGCCTGTTCGAGCAGTACTACGCAAGGGTGCCCGAGGGTGTCGTCAACAACCGCTTCGACTGGATGGGCCAGTCGTCAGGTGCCGTGCACTGCGACTTCGTGACGCCGGAGTACTCCACCACCGGCAGCCCCGATCGGAAGTGGGAGAGCACCCGCGGCATCGGCACGTCGTTCGGCTACAACCGCTTCGAACCGGACGACAGCTACCTCGATCCGGACCAGCTCGTCCGCATGTTCGTCGACGTCGTCGCCCATGGCGGCAACCTGCTCCTCAACGTCGGTCCCACCGCCGAGGGCACCATCCCCTGGGTCCAGGCCCAGCGCCTCCTGGCCCTGGGTTGGTGGCTCCGCATCAACGGCGATGCCATCTACGGCACCCGGCCCTGGACCCGAGCGGAGGGCCAGACCGGCGAGGGCCATCCCGTCCGGTTCACGACCCGAGACGGTGCCGTCTACGCCATCATCTGCGACACCCCGTCGACCGAGACGATCGACCTCCACGTGTCGCCGCGAGACGACGCCGAGATCCACCTGTTGGGCCACGAGACGGCCCTGCCGTGGACCGCGTCGGCCACCGGTTGCCGAGTCACCCTCCCCGGCCGCCCCGCCGCCGCCCCCGCCCTCACCCTGCGCCTCTCCGCCGCCACCTGACCGGCCCGTCAGGGTCTGTGCCACCGGCGAAGGCCAAGAGCGCAACGACGGCAGAGCGGGTGCGCGGTGGCGTCGTCTGGCGTGTTCCTGGCTTCTGGGTCACGAAGTTGGGGGCACCCAGGCGCGGTGAGCGACCATCCATGCCCCCAACCTCTGTCCCGGGCGACGGTGACCAGGCCTGGCGGCGCACCGACCGCACTGCCCGCCCTCGCCGCGCCCTGGGGCTTGACCTCTCTGCCCGGAACCGGCGCTGGGCGCGCCGGCGGGCGCTCGTAGAGTCGACCCGTGCTCGTGGCCCACGATCTGCAGCGGCACCGTGGCACGCAGGTGGTGCTGGGTGGCGTGTCGCTGTCGATCACGGCGGGCACGCGGCTGGGGGTGGTCGGGCCGAACGGGATCGGGAAGTCGACGCTGCTTCGCATCCTGGCCGGGATGGAGACGGCTGACGGCGGCCGCGTGGAGCGCACCAGCACCGTCGGCTTCCTGCCGCAGGAGCCCGATGCGCAGCCGGGGGAGACGTTGCGGGCCTACCTGGCTCGGCGCACTGGTGTGGCCGCCGCCAGCCATGCGCTCGATGCGGCCACCGCCGCCATGGGCGAGGACGCCGAGTCGATCGAGGCCTACGGCGTGGCGCTGGAGCACTTCCTGGCCGTCGGCGGCGACGACCTCGACGCTCGCACCGGCGCGGTGCTCGCGGAGGTCGGGCTGCCGGCCGACCGGGTCGACGTCGAGGTGGGCCACCTCTCTGGTGGTCAGGCGGCTCGGGCGGCGCTGGCGGCGATCCTGCTCTCGCGCCAGGACGTACTGCTGCTCGACGAGCCGACCAACGACCTCGACTTCGCCGGCATCGAGCTGCTCGAGCGGTTCGTGCGGTCGACGACATCGGCCGTGGTGACCGTGTCGCACGACCGGACCTTCCTCGACCGGGTCGTCAGCCGGATCCTCGAGCTGACGATGCCCGATCACGACGCCACCGAGCACGCCGGTGGGTGGACGGACTACGTGGCCTCGCGCGAGCTGGCCCGGCGCCAGCAGTACCAGGGCTTTGAGCGGTTCTCCGCCGAGCGGGATCGGCTGCAGGCCCGCCAGCAGACCCAACGCGAGTGGGCGGTCGTCGGCGTGAAGAACGCCAAGAAGAACAAGACCGACAACGACAAGTACATCCCCCACCTCAAGTCGCAGCGCTCCGAGAAGATGGCCGCCAAGGTCAAGGCCACCGAGAAGGCCATCGAGCGGCTTGACGTGGTCGACAAGCCGTGGGAGCCGTGGCAGCTCCAGCTGGAGCTGAAGGCCGCGACCCGGGCCGGCGACGTGGTGGCCCGGCTCGACGGGGCCGTCGTCGAGCTGGGGTCCTTCCGGCTCGGGCCGATCGATCTGGAGGTGGCCTGGCAGGACCGGCTGGCCATCCTCGGCCCCAACGGCTCCGGCAAGACGACCCTGCTCCGAGCCCTCCTCGGAGACGTCGAGCTGACGAGTGGCCAGCGCTGGCTCGGCCCGGGGGTCAAGGTCGGCCTCCTCGATCAGCGTCGCCTCCGCTACGGCAACGACGCGCCGCTGCTGCGATCCTTCATGGACACCACCGGCTTCGACCGCAGCGAGGCGCGCTCGCTGTTGGCCAAGTTCGGGCTCGGCGCCGACCACGTCGAACGGGCGGGCGCCGACCTGTCACCGGGGGAGCGGACCCGCGCCCTGCTGGCCGAGCTCATGGCCGAGGGCGTCAACTGCCTCGTGCTCGACGAGCCCACCAACCACCTCGACCTCGAAGCCATGGAGCAGCTGGAGTCGGCGTTGGCCGGCTTCGACGGCACCCTGCTCCTCGTCACCCATGACCGCGCCTTCCTCGAGGCGGTCCAGGTCGACCGGACGATCGACCTCGGCCGGCCCGCACCTCGATGAGCCAACCGGCGGCGATGAGCGCCCCGGCCGCCAGCAGACCCGGCAGGATGCCCAGGCGCGTGTAGATCGTCTGCCCCTCTCGGAGCTGGACCTCCCGTTGGATCACCCGGCGTTCGCTGACGCTCGTGCGCTCCAGCACCCGGCCGCGATCGTCGACGACGGCGGTGAAGCCGGTGGGAGAGACCTGGGCGACCCAGCGGCCGCTCTCGATGGCCCGCATCCGGGAGGAGGCCACCTGTTGGCTCTGCACGATGGTGCCCGTGAAGGACGCACCGTTGGTGGGGTTGAGGACGAGGCGGGCCCCGGCCTCCACCCCTTCCCGCGTGCGGTCGGGGAAGAAGATCTCCCAGGAGATCGGCGTGGCGACCCGACCCACAGCGCCGGGCACGTCGAGGTGTCCGGGGAGCTCGCCGATGAGCGCATCCCGATCGGGGAGGGCGTCGGCGGCCACGGACTCGAGCAGCGACCGGAGGGGCACGAACTCACCGAAGGGCACGCGGTGGACCTTGTCGTAGCGCTGCCGGATCTCGCCCTCGCGGTCGAGCAGCACGGCGCCGTTGCGGAAGGCATCGGGCCCGGCGCCTTCGACGGTGCCCACGATCATCGGGGCGTCGAGGTCCCGGGCGACATCGCCAACCACCTCGGCCCAGGGGTCATCGACGAAGGCATCCTCGGTGTCGATGACGTCTTCGGGCCAGACGACGAGATCGACCGGGGTGTCCACCAGCGCAGTGGTGTCGACGTGGCGCTCGAACACCTCGAGCACGCCGGTGTCGGTCTTGCGGGTGCCCTGCTCGCCGCCGCCCTGCACGAGGGCCACCTCGGCGGCGCCGACGGCGTGGCCGCTCGGGGCGACCGTCGACAGCCCGACGACCACCAGCACGGCGAGCACCAGACCGGCGGCGGGACGCCAGGCCCCGCGAACGAGGGCAGCGGCGGCCTGGCCGATCAGGATGGTGACGACGATGAGCAGCAGGTACCCGCCCACCCGGAGCACGGGGGCGAGCGGGCCGGCCACCTGCCCGATGGACAGGTTGGCGAGCGGCACGCCGCCGAAGGGCCAGGTGGATCGCACCAGCTCGGCGACCGTCCACGCGCCGGCCAGCGCCAGCCAGCGCCCTCGTCCCGGTGGAACGGCGCTGATGCCGAGGCCGAGCATGGTGGAGTAGAGGACGCAGGCGATGACGGTCCCGGGGGCGGTGAGGGCGGTCATCCAGCTGAGCCCGGGCACGAAGCCGCCCATCGCCACCAACCAGCCGCGCCGGAACCGGGTGCCGAACGGACGGTCGGCGATGAGGCGGTCGACGCCGACCACCCCTGCGAAGGCGAGGGGCCAGAACCCGAACGGTGGCATCGACAGGCACAGCGCCACGCCGCTGGCGACGGCCAGGGCGGCGGTCGTCAGGCGCGGGGGCAGGGTCGGCACCCGGAGATGATGGCCGCTGGCCCGTCAGGGATCGCAACACGACGATGCGACAGATCGTCGCCCGCGGCGCCGGTTGACGAATCGGCAGAGCTCCGGTGACGCCCGGACACCTGCTCGTCATCCCAAAGGCGCACCTGCCCGATCTCGCCGATCTCTCCGACGAGGTCGCGGGCGAGATGTTCTCGGTGGCTCGGACGATGGCCTCAGCGCTGCGGCGCACCACGCTTCGGTGCGACGGGGTGAACCTCTTCTACGCCGACGGCGAGGCGGCGTTCCAGGAGATCTTCCACGCCCACCTCCACGTGTTCCCCGCTTCGCTGACGATGGCTTCGTGATCCGAGCGAACTGGGGCTCCCACCCAGAACGGGCTGCGCTCGAGGCCATCGCCGCCCAGAAGGGACCCGGGGCCGTGGATGGTGCGATCGAGCAGATCTGCGCCGGGTTCGCCGTGCTGGCGGCGGTCGATCTGATCGCGTTGACCGGCACCGAGGTGCTCGAGCTGGTGCAGTCGACGCAACGGGTGCGGTCGATGGCCGACGCCGCCTGCGTGCAGGCGGCCGGGGCGATGGATGTATCGCATGCGTGGACGGGGGACGGGGCTCGGTCGCCGTCGGCGCGGGGCCGAGGCCATCGCCCCGGAGGCTACGCCGCCGGAGTGCTGGTCTGAAGGGTGAAGTGGCCGACGATGCGCTGGCGGACGCTGCCCTTGGGATGGCAGCCGAACAGGGTTGCCGTGTAGCCGTAGGACTGGTCGACGATGTGGAGGGCGTTCTCGTCGACGATCTCGATGCGGTCGAGGGTGTAGACGTGGCGCTCGCCGGTGTCCATGGTGAAGATGAGCTC
>JBDSUN010000284.1:0-3320 GCA_039927735.1 Acidimicrobiales bacterium
GGCGGCCCTGATCGAGGCGCCCGAGCCGGTCCCCGAGGCCCAGCCTGATCCGGTGCCACCGGCACCTCCACGGGCGGCTCGACCCGCTCCGACGATGCCGGCGCTGCCGATGCGTCCATCGGTCAACCCGCTGGACCCTGGGCCCACCGGCCTCAGCTTCACCATCGAGGAGCTGGCCGACGCGAGTGGCCTCAGCCAGCGCGAGCTCGGCGACCTCGCCCGCTTCGGTCTCCTCGTGGGCCACTCGGTGGCGGGAGACACCTTCTACGATGGCGATGCCCTGGTCGTCGCCCGCACGGCGGTGGGGTTCATGCGCTTCGGCATCGAGGCCCGTCACCTGCGGATGTACAAGGTGGCCGCGGAGCGCGAGGCCGGTTTCCTGGAGCAGGTGGTGATGCCACTGCTCAAGCAGCGCAACCCCAGCGCTCGTCAGCAGGCCACCGAGAACCTGGGCGAGCTGGCCAGCCTCGGTGAGCAGCTCCGCTCCGCGCTGCTGCGCGGGGCGCTGCGCGACCACACCGACCTCCGCTAGGCGCGCGCACACACGACGTCGCCCTTCCTTGGGTAGCGTGCCGCTGTGGCCGTCCAGATGGAGCTCCTCGGGATCGAGCTCGAGCGACCCCCGAACATCCCGTGCCTCCTGCTGCGCGAGACCGACGGGGAGCACCGTGTCCTACCGATCTTCATCGGCAGCCCGGAGGCCACCGCCATCGCCTTCGCCCTGGAGGAGGTGGAGACGCCCCGACCGATGACCCACGACCTCATCAAGGATCTGCTCGACGAGCTGGGCGCCCGCATCGAGCGGGTCGTGGTCACCGAGCTCCGCGATGCCACCTTCTTCGCCGACATCGTCGTGTCGATCGCCGGCGCCATGCACTCGGTGTCCGCCCGCCCGTCCGACGCCGTCGCCCTGGCGGTTCGCTACGGCGCCCCGGTGTTTGCCGAGGAGGGCGTCCTCGCCGAAGCCGGGCGCACGGCCAACGACGGTGCCCCCGACGCCATCGTCGAGCAGTTCAAGGAGTTCATCGATCAGGTGAACCCCGAAGACTTCGCCGGCTAGCTCGCCGGCCTTTCCGCTGGTCAAGCTTGGGGGGTTCCCACGATCCGGGGAACGCCGTACCGTCCTCGCCACGTCCGCTGCGGCACTTGTCCCGAGTGCCCGTGGGCCCAGAGCGGGGCCCTGCCATCCCGCCTGGCAGGGCCCCGCTCGCACCATCGGCGCGAAGCGCTCCCAGGTGAAGTGGCGAGTCCGAGAACTTCGCTGGGAGTGCACGCGACACGACCCCCGGGGGGTGTTCACCGGGGGTCGCGCGCTGGCGTCAGAGAGGGCCACGAGGGGATCCCCGCCCCTCGTGGCCTTCTGGCGTCCTCTGCATCGGCTCGCACGCCGGGCAGGTTGAGGACGACGCCACTCGGCACCTGCAGGTCCAGTCTCCGCATTGCGCGCACCGGGCCCTCCCGCGCCGCCGCACCGCCTTCTGAGCGCCCTCGTCGCCGCGAACCCCGGAGTCCTGGCCGGCTAGCCACCTTGCCGTTGACGGGGCGCGCGCCGGGTCGTACCCTGCTCGACACGATCACTACATCGGTGTAACTCCACCGGTGTCACCTCGTCGAGACCCACCACTCGACCGAAGACCAAGGATGTCGCGCCATGACTGCAGAGGGCTTCAGCGGCCGGGAGGCCGCGGACATCGTCGACATCACCTACCGGCAGCTCGACTACTGGGCGCGCACCGACCTGATCCGGCCGTCGATGGCCGACGCCAAGGGCAGCGGGTCACGGCGCCGGTACTCCTACAAGGACCTCGTCGAGCTGAAGATGATCAAGACGCTGCTCGACTCAGGCCAGAAGCTCGAGCGGGTGCGGGCTGCCTTCGAGTACTTGCGGGACCTCGGCGACGACCTCAGCTCCGTACAGCTGGTGATCGCCGGCGAGACGGTGATGCGGGTGCGCGACGACGAGCTCATCGACGTGGTGAACAGGCATCGCGGCCAGGGCGTTCTCAACTTCCTCGCCCTCGATGGGGTCGTGCAGCAGGTGGATGCCGGCATCTTGGAGCTCCGGCCACTCGATGCTGGCCTCGACGGTCCCACCGATCCGGTGATCGCGGCCCGATAGGTTCCCCGAGGTGACCCTGCGCGCCTCGCCCCTCGACGCCGCCCACCGGGCCCTCGGCGCCAAGATGGTGCCCTTCGGGGGCTGGGACATGCCGCTGTCGTACCCCGACGGCACCCTCGCCGAGCATCGAGCCTGTCGCTCGCACGCAGTGGCCTTCGACGTCAGCCACCTCGGCACGGTTCGGGTGCAGGGCACGGGGGCCCTCGAGCGGCTCCAGGCCGCGCTCACCAACGACCTGGCCAAGGTCGAGCCCGGCCGGGCCCAGTACACCCACCTGCTCGACGAGGCCGACGCGTCCGTGCTCGACGACATCATCGTGTGGTGGCTGGCCGACGACGTCTTCGACGTCATGCCCAACGCCTCCAACACCGATCGGGTGGTGCAGGCGCTGGGCGGCGAGGACACCACCGCCAGCCGGGCCATCATCGCCGTGCAGGGCCCAGAGGCCCGCCGACGGCTGGAGGCCATCGCACCGGACCTTGCCGCCACCGGCCGCTTTCGGGTCGGCACCGCCGCGGTGGCCGGGGTGACCTGCACCGTCGCCGGGACCGGCTACACCGGGGAGGACGGTGTCGAGCTGGCGGTGCCGGCCGTGTCCGCCCCGCTGGTGTGGGAGGCGGTCCTCTCGGCTGGGGTCGCGCCGGCGGGCCTCGGGGCGAGGGACACGCTGCGGCTGGAGGCGGGCCTGCCGCTGCACGGCCACGAGCTCGGTCCTGGCATCACCCCGCTGCAGGCGGGCCTCGGCTGGGTGGTGGCCTGGGACAAGCCTGGTGGCTTCCGGGGTCGTGACGCGCTGATGGCGGAGCGGGAGGGGGGAGTGGCCCGTCGACTGCGCGGTCTCGCCGTGGAGGGCCGTCGCCCACCCCGGGCCGACCAGGCGGTGCTCATCGACGGTCAGGTCGTCGGCGTCGTCACCAGCGGGAACTTCTCGCCCGCTCTCGGTCACGGCATCGCCCTCGCCTTCCTGCCGCCGGATGTCCCCGGCGGCATGACGGTCGCCATCGACGTGCGCGGCGAGCCGGTGGCCGCCACGGTCGTCACCACTCCCTTCGTCACCCGCTGAACCCCCAACGTCTGTGCAGGCTCGCGTCCGGCATCCGGACGCCATCCTGCACAGACGTTGGGCTCAAGCGGTGGCCTGGTCGGCCTTCTCCTGGTGGTGGGACTGGACGGCCGTCATGATGGCGGCGGTGGCCGCGCT
>JBDSUN010000285.1:0-15227 GCA_039927735.1 Acidimicrobiales bacterium
GCAGCGTGGTCGTCTTGCCGGCGCCATTGGGGCCGAGCAGGGCAACGACCTCCCCCGCCGCCACTTGCAGGTCCAGACCGCGCACCACCGGCACGCCCGCATGTCCAGCCACGAGACCCCGGACGTCGAGGACGAGCTCGTTTGCGGTCACCGGTGCGGGACTCCGAGGTACGCCTCGATCACCCGGTCGTCCTTGCGGACCTGGTCCGGGGTGCCGGCGGCGATGACCGCCCCAACGTCGAGCACGACGACCCAGTCGCAGGTGCCGAGGACGAGGCCCATGTCGTGGTCGATCAGAAGCACCGAGACGCCATGGTCCGGCAGGGCACGGAGGCGCTCGCCCAGCCGGGCCGTCTCCGAGGTGTCGAGCCCGGCGGCGGGCTCATCGAGCAGCACCAGTCGGGGTTGGAGGGCGAGGGCCCGGGCCACCGCGACGAGCTTTCGCCGACCGTGGCTGAGGTCGCTTGGCCGCTGCGTTCGTTCGTCGCCGAGTCCCATGACCTCCAGCGCCCAGTCCACCGCCGCCTGGGAGCCTGTGGCCCGCCGCGGCCGCACGGCGTCGGCCATCGGGTCCCACCATCGGGGGCGTTCGGCGCACACGCGCAGGTTGTCCTCGACGCTCAGATCCTCGAACAGCTCCAGCGACTGGAACGTGCGCACGAGGCCTCGCCGGGCACGGGCCGCAGGCGTGAGCCCGGTGATGGCGGTGCCGTCGAGCTCGACGATCCCGTCGGAGGGCGTTGCAAACCCGGTGATCGCATCGATCAGCGTGGTCTTGCCCGCACCGTTCGGCCCAATGAGCCCGACGAAGCCGCCCGCTTCCACCTCGAGGTCGACGTCACGCACCGGGTGAACGCGTCCGAACGTGACGGTCAGGCCCCGGGTGCGCAGCAAGGACACGTCAAGACGATAACGATCACGGTTCGAGGCCTGGAGCATCCACAGATCGAAAGGTCACCGCATGCGAGCGCCGCGCTCTCGGGCCGGTTCCTACCGTTGCGCTGGCATCAGCGCTTCGTCGCCGCGGGCCTGCGACCGACGCCTACGGGGTGCGGCCGATGAAGGCCAGCAGCTGGGTCTGGGCGTCGGCGTCGTGAGGGACGTTGACGCGCGGCCCGTAGTGGCCGCTCTGGCGTAGCGCCTGGTCCATCGGGAGCATGCCCTGGAGCATCTCGGCGCACCTGTCCGGGTCGAGCGTCTCGCCCTGGCCGGTTGCCCGGGCGAGATCCCAGCGATGGAGGAACACGTCGCCGGTGTAGATCATGGCGATCGCCTGCCCGAGCGGCATGGTGCCGATGTGCGGGAGGTCGTGCACGCGCTCGGCAGTGGCCGGATCGTCGAGCAGGGCCTGCACGGCGTCGGTCTGGGTCCGCCAGGCGCCGACGGGATCGTCATCGACCGACGGGCCCGCCGGCAATGAGATCCCGGCCAATCCCTGGAGGAAGGCCGGGAACCACTCGACGAGGTGGCGGACGACGTCGCGAGCGACCCAGCCCTCCGGCGGAGCGGGGTGGTCCCACGCCCCCGGGGCGGTGCCCTCGACGGTCGCCGTGAACGCACCGGTGATCTGCCGGTGCTCGTCGGCCGGGCTGCCCATCAGAGCTCCGCGATGAGCGCGTCGAGCTTGGCGTAGCCCTCGGCGAGGCCGGTCTCCATGCCGCTGGCCAGCCACTGGTCGCGCGACTCGAAGCTGTCCACGAGCGACTCGGTGTGGAGTCGGGTGCGGCCTTCGCCGAGGTCCTCGAACCACAGCGTCTCGAGGGCGACGTCGTCGGGCTGGCCGTCGAAGGTGAACGTCTGGACGATGCGGTCCTGGCCGACGTCGTGGAAGCAGCCGTGGAAGCCGTACTCCTCGCCGTCGCGTCCGGCGACGTACCGCCACCGGCCGCCAGTGGTGGCATCCCAGTCGAGGATCGTGGTCTGCATCCCGTTCGGCCCGACCCATCGGGCGAACAGCTCAGGATCGGTGTGGGCCCGCATCAGCTGCACAGGGGTGGCCGCGAAGTCCCGGGTCATCCGGATGATCGGCACCGTGGGGTCGGCCTCGATCGAGGCCTGGTGGTTGGTGGTTGTCATGTGCATGACGCAGCTCCTTGCTGTGGGTGTGCGCGGTTGATGGGATGTTCGCCGCTCTGCAGATCGGCGAGGACGGCATCGAGGCGCTGATAGCGCTCCTCGGCCTGTTGGCGGTACCGCTCGATCCACTTCGTCATCAGGTCGAAGACCTCGGCTTCGAGGTGGCACGGCCGTCGCTGGGCGTCCTTGGTCTGGCTCACCAGGTTGGCCTCGGCGAGCACCTTGATGTGCCTGGACACCGCCTGGATCGAGACGTCGTACGGTGCGGCCAGCTCGCCGACGGTGGCGTCACCAACGGCGAGGCGAGCCACCATGTCGCGTCTCGTCGGATCGGCGAGGGCGGCGAACACTCGGGACAGCTGGTCATCGGCCACCTACCAGCTCCTTGTTCAACTGTTTGGTTGAAGAACAACGTAAGCTGAGGCCCTACAGTTGTCAACCTTTTGGTTGAGCAGCGCGGATGTGGGTCCCGCCCGAGCCTCGGCCGATCGACCCTCAGACCTGCGGTTGGCGGACCTCGGTGAGGTCGTTCTTGATGACCTGGTGACGGTCACCCCACTCGCTGACGATGGCCTGGCCCATGGCCGCGGCCGGGAGCGCCAGCACGGCTCCGACGGCACCGAGCACGGCGGCGCCGCCGAGGGCGGCTCCGAACGCCAGCGCCGGGTGCAGCTCCATCGTGTGGGCGGTGATGCGCGGCGAGAAGAGGTAGTTCTCGATCTGCTGGTACACGACGATGGCGATGACCACGATCACGGCCTTCAGCGGGGAGTCGAGAAACGTCAGGAGCACGGGCAGCACCCCAGCGAGGTACGTGCCGACCACGGGCAGGAACTGGCTGATGATGCCGACCCAGAGCGCCAGCGCCAACGGCGCGGCGGTCCCCAGCGACTGGAAGACGATCCAGTGGAAGACCGCCGAGAGCAGGGCCAGGAGGGCGCGGCTGTAGAGGTAGCCACCGGTCTTCGTGCCGGCCAGCTCCCAGGCACCCAAGACCCGCTCCTGCCGCGCTGGAGTCAGTCGACTGCAGATCGCCCGCCGCAGCTTCGGTCCCTCAGCGACGAGGTAGAAGGTGAACAGCAGCACGGACAAGAGCTGCAACAGCCCGGCGAGCGCCGCCACGGACAGCCGCACGACGTTGTCCTGCTGATCGGCGACGAACCCTTGCACCGCACCGTCGGGGTCGTTGAAGTCATCGATCACCGCCTGGGCGTCGAGGTTCGTGCCGAACGTGTCGTTGAGCGTGTCGACGCTGTCGGAGATGTACGACTCGGAGTCCTGCAGGAGATCGGCGATCTGGGAGCCGACGAGCGTCCCGATGGCGCCGACGAACACCAGGAAGGCCGCCATCACGCCGAACAAGATCAGCGCCGTAGCGCTCCCTCGCCGCCACCCTCGGCGGGCCAGCCGGTTGACGCCGGGCTCGATGGCCAGCGACAGGAACACCGAGACGGCCAGGAGCACGAACAGGCCGCTGAGCTTGCCCCAGAAGAACTGGATGGCACTCGCCCCGAGGAACCCGCCCCAGAAGATGACGACGGCGGGGACGACCCAGCGCGGCACGAGGCGGCCGTCCGAGGAGGTGGCCCGGACATCGTCGGCCTCTGAGGCCCCCCCGGATGCGGCGTCCGCCGCCGGAGCCTCGTCGGCTGGCCTCGCTGCTCGTCGAGGCTTCCCCTCACCATCTCCGTCTGCGCGACCGAGGATCGGCTGCGCCTGATCGTCGGGGGACACAGGCGGAGCGTAGCGAGGCGGTCACTCGCTCAGGGGCGCGCCCCACGGCACGCGGCGGCGCTGACCCGGAACACAAACGGGGCCCGCTCAGCTCGGCGTGGCTGCGGAGCTCCGGGGATCGATGACGATCTTGGCGTGCTTCTCGGGATCGGTGAGCTCGTCGAAGGCGGCCTCGACGCCGGCCAGCCCGACGGTGCCGGTGGCGATCGGTGCCGCGTCGAGCTTGCCGTCGGCCAGCAGGTGCAGTGTGTCTCGGAACTCGAGCGGCGTGTAGCCGACCACGAAGCGGAGGTCGATCTCCTTGTTGATCGCCATCACCGGGCGGAACCGGTCAGGCTCCATGCACACGCCGGCGACGATCACGCGCGAGGCGAGCGGCGCCTGGGTGATGATGTCGTCGATCATCCCGGGGATGCCGACGCACTCGAAGATGATGGGTCGCTTCGGCTTCGTGGCCCCCAGCCTGTCGAGGACCTTGAGGACGATGTGCGACGGCACGGGGAGCTGCTGGAGCTTCTTCATCGCCTTCAGGCCGCCGTAGGCGGCGCCGGCGATGGAGGTGCTGTACCCACGGTCGCCCAGGGAGTCGTAGGGCGACTCCTCCGTGGGATCCACGACGATGGTGGCCCCGCACGCCTCCGCCAGCCGGCGTCGTCCGGGGGAGAGGTCGCTGGCGACGATGGTGTCGACGCCCTCGGTCTTCAGCACGGAGATCACCGCGAGACCGACCGGGCCGCAGCCGATCACGATGGCGGCGTCCTTCTTGCTGATCCCGCTACGGCGCACGGCGTGGTATCCGATCGCCATTGGCTCGGTGAGCACGGCGAGGTCGGGCGAGAGCCCGTTCGGCACCGGGAGCATCAGCGCCTCCTCGATGAGGACCTGCTCGGCGTAGGCGCCTGGGGCCGCGGCGGACAGACCGATGGCGTGCATGTCCCTGCCCTGCTTGATGAGGGGCATCGCCACCACCGGTGTGCCAGCCGAGAGCTTCTTGGCGGTGCCGGGGCCGTACTCGGCGACGGTGCCGCAGAACTCGTGGCCGAACACAACGCGCTGGTTGGAGCGCATGAAGCCGTCGTAGCCGGCCTCGGCGAGCACGTCGGCCTGGGCGTCGGCATGTTGGCGCGCGTGGAGGTCGGAGCCACAGATGCCGCAGCCGGTGACCTCGAGGAGCACCTGACCCTCGCCGGGTTCAGGCTCGGGCAGGTCGACGACGTCGAGCTTCGAGTGCTGGCAGACGACCGCTCTCATGCCGGCAGGAGACTGTCGTCGAAGGGCGGCAGCGGCTGGATGAAGGGATCCAAGAGCTTCCCGGCCTGCTCAGCGGTCAGCACGTCGGCCGGGTCGAGCTTGATGAGGGCTTTCTCCGCGTCGTCGAACTCCCAGATGTCCTCACCGATGAGCCGGCACCGGTCGTCGTAGCTCCAGACCATGCAGATCTGGGACTTCGTGAGGTACATGGCCTCTGGGTCGGCGTCCACGCCGCCCGCCGCCAGCTCCGAGCCCAGCGTCTGCTGATAGCCGATGCCCCGCCCGACGATCAGGTGGTCACCAACGGCAACGGTCTCGTCCTCGACGTAGAAGACGCACTGGTCGGTGGACGTCCAGTGGCCGTAGACCGCCGCCACCTGCTCTCGGCCGTCCAGGGTGAACCGGTCCTGGCCGATGAGGCTGAACCGGTATTGGGGGTGCTCGACGGTCAGCTCGGGGTCGAGGATCTCCTCCCAGCGTCCGGCCGACTCGAGGTAGCGATGCCGGAGGTAGGACTGCAGGAGGTATCGGTGCCGCGGGTTCTCCGTCATCGCGAGGGCCTTCTCCACCGCCACGTTCTGCTTGGTGATGTCGAGCTTCCTGATGTCGAACTCAGCCATTGCTCTCCCTCCTGGGGGTTGCGTCACTGGGCGCGTCGATCTCGCGCTTGAGGATCTTCCCGGTCGGTCCCTTGGGGAGCTCGTCCACGAACCAAACGACGCGGGGGTACTTGTAGGCGGCGACTTGTGACCGGACGAGCTCGCGCAGGTCGTCCGCGCTCGCCTGCTCCCCGGGCTTGAGGACCACGGCGGCGCCCACCTCCTCCCCCAACGCGTCGTGGGGCACGCCGACCACGGCGGCCTCCAACACGGCGGGGTGGGTGTAGAGGACCTCTTCGATCTCGCGGGGGTAGACGTTGTAGCCACCCCGGATGATGAGGTCCTTCTTGCGGTCGACGATGAAGAAGTAGCCGTCTTCGTCGACGGTGGCGACGTCGCCGGTGTGGAACCAGCCATCGCGCATCGCCTCTGCGGTGGCGACGGGGTCGTTCCAGTAGCCCTGCATCACGAACGGGCCGCGCATGACGATCTCGCCGGGCTGGCCTGACTCGACATCGGCGCCCTCGTCGTCGACCACCCGCATCTCGGTGCCGCCGACCGGCACGCCGATGGATCCGGGCTTCCGCGGGCGGTGCTGCAGGTTGAACGACGCCATGCCGGTCGTCTCGGAGAGCCCGTACCCCTCCAGGATCGTTGCGCCGAACGCCTCGTCGAAGCCCCGCAGCACCTCGACGGGCAGCGCCGACCCGCCCGACACGCACAGCTCGAGGGTGGACACGTCGAAGCGGGAGCGCTCAGGGTGGTGCAGCAGGGCGGTGTACATCGTGGGGACCCCGGCGAAGGTCGTCACCCGGTCGCGCTCGATGACCTGGAGGACGGCCACGGGGTCGAAGCGCGGCACGAGCGTGAGCAGACCCCGGGCCAGCACCGTCGTGTTCAGGAGGGAGTTCATCCCGAACACGTGGAACAGCGGCAGCGTGGCCAACGTCACGGAGTCAGGACCAGCGCCGACGAGCTCGAGAGCAACCTGCGCGCCGGCGCGCAGGTTGCCGTGGGTCAGCACCGCACCCTTCGGCTTCCCGGTGGTGCCCGAGGTGTAGATGATCACGGCCGCGTCGTCGTTGGAGCGCTCCACCACGGCGTTGACCGGCTCGACCGCGGCCAGCCGATCCTCGAAGTCTCCCGGCCTCACGAGGGTGCACCTGGCGCCCGCCGTCGCGGCCCCCGCCACGGATTCGGTCTCGAACCCGTGCCAGGCGAGCAGCACCTCGGCGCCCGCATCGGCGAGGTGGTACGCCACCTCGGGGGCCTTCAGCAACGGGTTCATCGGTACCACGACCGCTCCGAGCCGCAGCACGGCGTTGTAGACGATCGGGAAGTACGGCACGTTCGGCAGCAGGATCCCGACGCGGTCGCCCACCCCGACGCCCTCGCCCCGCAGCACGCCGACCGCCCGAGCCACGGCACCATCGAGGGCCGCGTACGTCAGGGTCTGGGCGTCGAGCCTGATCGCAGGCCGATCGGGTGCGTCGGTGGCCGCAGATGCGAGCTCCTCGGCGAAGTTGGTCACGATCCGGTCCTCCCCTGTGGATGCGATGGCAACCACGCTCGCACCGTAGTAGGTTATTGGACATATGGTCAATAGTGCGGCTCCGGTGCGACGGCGGCTGTCCGTCGATGAGCGGCGCGACGAGCTGGTAGAGGTCTGCGTGCGGCTCATCGGCACCCGGGCCTGGGACTCGGTCACGATGGCCGACATCGCCGCCGAGGCCCAGATCTCCAAAGGGCTGCTGTACCACTACTTCTCGGCCAAGCCGGAGCTGTACCTCGCCGCCGTCCGCCGCGCCGCCACGCAGCTCTCCGAAGCGACGAGGCCGAATCACGCTCTGGCGCCTCAGGCCCGGCTGCACGCAGCCCTCCTCGCCCACGTCAACTGGATCGACGAGCACGCGCTTGCCTACCGGGCGGTCCTGCAAGGCGGCCTCAGCGGTGACCCGGAGGTGCAGGCCATCGTCGAAGCGTCACGAGCCGAGGTGCTGGCGCGCGTGGCGCACGACTCGGGGATCGCGTCGGTCTCGCCACTGCTGCGGATCGGGCTGCGCGGCTGGGTGGGCTTCCTGGAGGGCGCCTGCCTCGAGTGGCTCGCCACCAAGTCCGTCACCAAGGAGGAGCTGGTACACCTGGTCGCAGCCGGGCTCCCCGCCGCCATCCGAGCCGCCCGCTGACGACCGAACCGGTCAGCCTCCACCACTTCCCGGGCGGACACGGCCGCTTCCTGCAACGCTCGGTGGGCTAGCGGGCCACCATCTGCAACGGCACCACCATCATCGAGGACAGCGGCCACGCCGGCCAGCGGGCCGGCCGGGTCCTGCGCAGCGCCAGAACGTTCACCACGACACCGAGGAGCCACCGTGACCCTGATCGACCGGAACGAAGAGGTCGGCACCGCCGACATGGATGCCATCGCCGCCCTCCACGAGGCCTTCGAGCGCCAGCGTCGAGCCTTCGTCGCCGATCCGCTCCCCACGCTCGCCGAGCGTCGAGGCCACCTCGAGGCGCTGGCCGGGATGATGATGGCCAATCGAGGCCGGATCCGCACCGCGATGAGCGACGACTTCGCCGTTCACCCTGAGCTCTTCACGGACCTGATCGAGACGCTCGGTGTGGCCGGACGGGCCGCCTACGCCATCAGCCAGCTCCAGACCTGGATGGCCGACGAGCCACGGGACACCGATGCGGCGATCTTCGGCACCGCCAGCGCCTTCATCCGCCCCCAGCCCAAGGGCGTCATCGGCAACATCGTGCCGTGGAACTTCCCCTTCGACCTCGGCGTCGGCCCGCTGGTCGAGATGCTCGCCGCCGGCAACCGCATCATCGTGAAGTCATCGGACTTCACCCCGGCCTGCGGCGAGCTCCTCAGCGAGATGATCGCCGCCACCTTCGATCCGGAGCGGGTCACGGTCGCCGTCGGGGGCCTCGACCTCGCCAAGACCTTCCCCACGCTCCCGTGGGACCACCTGCTCTACACCGGCAGCCCGTCGATCGGACGGGTGATCATGAGGGCGGCCGCCGAGAACCTGACGCCAGTGACGTTGGAGCTCGGAGGCAAGTGCCCGGCCGTGCTCACCGCAGGGTCGGTGAACGAGTCGTCGGTGGCCAACATCCTCGGCACCAAGCTGATCAAGAACGGGCAGATGTGCATCTCGGTGGACTACGTCCTCGCGCCTCGAGCCCAGCTCGACGAGCTCGTCGAGCTCGCTCGCCGGCACATGCAGGACCACGTTCCGGGCCACACCGGCAGCGCGTCCAACACCGGCATCATCACTGAACGTCACCTCGACCGGTTGATCGAGCTCCGCCAGCAGGCCATCGACGCCGGCGCCACGGTGATCGACCTCGACGAGGGTGCCACCGTCGACCGAACCTCCCGCCAGATGCCGCTCTCCCTCATCGTGGACCCCGCCGACGACCTCGCGGTGATGCAGGAGGAGATCTTCGGGCCCCTGCTGCCCATCAAGCCCTACGACACGCTCGACGAGGCCATCGCCCACGTGAACGCCGGTGAGCGCCCGCTCGGCCTCTACGTGTTCGGAGACGACGAGACCGAGACCAACCGGGTGCTCGACTCGATCACCTCCGGAGGGGCTTGCGTCAACACCTGCGCCATGCAGGGCGCCCTGCCGTCCCTCGGGTTCGGCGGCTCTGGCCAGAGCGGCATGGGACGCCACCATGGCATCGACGGCTTCCGCGAGTTCTCCAACCCCCGGGGCGTCGTCGTGCGCGGCGAGGGCGACCTCAACGAGGCCTTCTTCCCGCCCTACGGCGACACCCTGACGGCCATCACCTCGGCCGCCTTCGGCGACACCTGAGCCTCGGCCATGACCCAACGCGCCACCCAGACCGTGCTCACCACGGGAGCCAACTCGGGGATCGGGCTCGCCACTGTGCTCGAGCTCGCCAAGCGAGGATTTCGCTCGGTTGGGTCGGTGCGCTCCGACGCCAAGGCCGAGATCGTCCAGGCGGCTGCGGCCGACGCAGGGGTCGAGGTGGAGACGGTGCTGCTCGACGTGACCGACCAGGCCGAGTGCGAGGCAGCCGTCGAGGGGCTGCCTCCGCTGTACGGCCTGGTCAACAACGCCGGCTATGCATTGACCGGCGCCATCGAGGACGTCGGCGACCAGGAGGCCCGTCAGCTGTTCGAGACGATGGTGCACGCCCCGATGCGGCTGGCCCGCCTCGCGCTGCCCGGGCTGCGCGATCAGGGCGGCGGCCGGATCGTGAACATCTCGTCGATCGCCGGACGGGCCACCGCGCCGTTCGCTGGGCACTACACGGGGGCCAAGCACGCCCTCGAGGCGATGTCCGACGCGTTGCGGATGGAGGTGGCCGGCGACGGCGTCAAGGTGGTGCTGGTCGAGCCGGGGGGGTTCAAGACCGGCATCTGGGATGAGTTCGAGCGCGACATCGAGCGGCGCGAGGTCGCAGGCACCCGCCACGGCGACGCCTACCGCCGCTCGCTTCAGGCCCAGCGCCTGCTCGGGCCGATCATGGGAAGCCCCGGGGCCTGCGCCAAGGTCATCGCGGGGGCTCTGACCACCTCCTGGCCGAGGAGCCGCTACCTGGTCGGGATCGACGCCCAGGCCATGTTGCTGGCCCAGCGCCTCACCCCGAGCTTCGTGAAGGACCGCGTCGTCCGCTTCGGGCTCGGCCTCTGAGATGGCAATGCCGGCGACGCCACGGGGCGCCACCGGGGTAGACCTTCCGCACCCACCGAGGAGCGCCCCATGAAGCAGCTGTCAGGTCTCGACGCCAACTTCCTCTACATGGAGACGCCATCGGTCCTCGGCCACGTGTCGAGCCTGTCCGTGTACGAGGCGCTTCCTGCCACCTCCGGCCATCAACCGTTCGATGCGTGGCGCCGTCAGCTCGCCGGGCGCGTCCACCGCCTCGAGCCGCTCACCCGCAAGCTGCGCAACGTGCCGCTCAACCTCGACCACCCCTACTGGGTGCAGGACCTCGAGTTCGACCTCGACTTCCACGTGCGCCACACCGCAGTGCCCCCGCCTGGCACCGACGAGCAGCTTGCGGACCTGGTCGCCCGCATCATCGGCCGCCCGCTCGATCGCCGCCGGCCGCTGTGGGAGAGCTACGTGATCGAGGGCCTTCCCGACGGTCGGTTCGCCATCTTCACCAAGGTGCACCACGCCGCTGTCGATGGCGCATCTGGCGCCGAGCTGCTCACGCTCATGCTCGACAGCTCCCCCGACGGCGCCGAGGCGCCGGTCGAGGTCCTGGCCGACCACTCCGAGCGGAGTGCATCGGATGCCGAGATGCTGGCGATCGTCGGGGCCAACCTGGCGCGCAAGCCCGGCCGGCTGCTGGTGCTGACCGCTCGCACGATGCGCGAGGTGGGTCGGGCCACCCGCAACCCGGTGCTGGTTGCGGCCGGCAACCAGCTGCGGGACCAGCTGCGCGGACCGCTCGGCACCGTGCTCAACGTCGGGCGTCGCCGACCCGAGGAGCGCGACGAGCTGCCTGCGGGGGGTCCTCTCCCGCAGAACGCACCGCACACGCCCTTCAACCAGTCGATCACCCCGCATCGGGTGTTCGCCTTCCGCTCTGCCTCGCTCGATGTCGTCAAGGCGACCAAGACGGCGCTGGGGGCGACGGTCAACGATGTGGTGATGGCCGTGTGCGCCGGTGGGCTGCGTCGCTACCTCGAGCGGCGCGGGGCGCTTCCCGAAGAGGCGCTGGTGGCGATGGTCCCGGTGTCGATCCGTACGGGCAACGAGGACGACAAGTGGACGAACCGCGTCTCGGGTCTGATCGCGTCGATCCCCACCAACGAGGCGGACCCTCTCGAGCGCGTGCGCAAGGTGCACGAGGCGATGGTCATGGCCAAGGGGCTCCACGACGCCATCCCCGCCGACATGCTCACCCAGTTCGCGCAGTTCCCGCCGCCGGCGGTGTTCGCCCGGGCGAGCCGGATGGCGACGAGGTTCCAGCTCGGCAGCCGCTTCCAGATGCCGGTGAACCTCGTGATCTCCAACGTGCCCGGTCCTCGCGAGCCGCTCTACACCGCCGGGGCCAAGCTGGCGCACTACTACCCGGTGTCCACCATCGCCGAGGGCCAAGGGCTGAACATCACGGTGCAGAGCTACCTCGACACGCTCGACTTCGGCCTCGTCGGGTGTCGTGAGCTGGTGCCGGACATCTGGGACCTCTGCAACGACATCATCGACGCCCTCGAGGAGCTGGCCGGCCTCGCCGGCGTGCCCGACCGGTCGGCGTCATCGAGCCGCGCCGCTCCGCGCAAGGCGACGGCGAAGGGTGTGAAGGTTGCGGCTCGGCGGAAGGCGACGGCGAAGGTTGCGGCTCCGCGCAAGGCGAAGGCGAAGGGCGTGAAGCGGTCAGCTTCCTGAGGAGGTCCCGTAGACCGGCCGGCTCGGGCACGTGCTCGTGCTGCTGGCGGCGCTCGGAGAGCCGGGCGGCGTAGGCAGCGGCCTCGGAGCGGCGGCTCATGCCCAGCTTGGAGAGGAGGTTCGACACGTAGTTCTTGACCGTCTTCTCTTCGAGGAAGAGCTGCTCGCCGATCTGGCGGTTGGTCATCCCCTCGGCGATGAGGTCGAGGATGCGGCGCTCCGGGTCGGTCAGGCCGGCCAGTGCCTCAGGCTCGGCGGGCCGTCGCAACCGTTCCAGCACCCGGGCGGTGAGCGAGGGGTCGAGGAGCGACTCGCCCCGTCCGACGCGGCGCACCCGATCGACGAGGTCGGTGCCGCGCGTCTGCTTCAGCGCGTAGCCGGCGGCGCCGGCCATGCTGGCGCTGAAGAGGGCCTCGTCCTCGGCGAACGGCGTCAGCATCAGCCAGGCGATCTCGGGTTCGAGCCCCTCTGTCTCTTCGACGAGCCTGTCGACAGCGCGCTCGATGACGACATCGCCCTGGAGCTTCTGGCGACCCTTCGAGAGTCCCGGGGCCACGGTCTCGACAACATGGAAGCGCGGGCGGTGGGCCGGGGTGGTGGGTTCGAGCTCAGCGCGGCGATGCCAACCGGAACGCTTCTGGAGTGGCACGTCCCGAGGAGCTGAGCCGCGTCGGCCCCGAATCCGGGGTGACCCGCCTGCCCGTCAGCACCTCGGTCGAGATGGCCACCAAGGAGTCGTCCGGGCTCGAGGTCCAGCGGTCGATCGGTGTGCGCCGGGCACCGCCCAGCGCATCGGGGTCGCAGACGGCGTTGGCGCAGCCGGTGAGGGAGACGCTCCACCCCGTGTGGGCATCTGCATCGAGGTCGTCGACCTCGAAGGCGACCACCGAGCCCCGCAGTGCGAGGTCGAGCCGGCCGCCGCTTCGGGTGCGGACCAGGATCCGTTCGTCGTCGAGCTGGAAGCTGACCGGCAGCACGCACGGGAGGGCGCCGGAGGTGAACGCCACCCGTCCCAGGCTGGCCTGCGACAGCAGCCGCAGGCACTCGCTCCGATCGAGCACCTCGAGGCCGTTGCGGTCGACCTCCACCATCACGTGGCGAGGATGGCGGTGACCATCCCGAACATGCCCGCCTCGGATTCGACGTGCGGGAGGATGTGGCAGTGCCACACCCAGGCGCCGGGCTCGTCGACCTGGACGAGGACCGAGTAGCGCTCGCCTGGAGCCACGTTGACCGTGTCCGCGGTGTACGGCGCATCGAGCGGGTACCCGTCCTTGGCCACCACGATCTGGTCGAACTGGTGGAGGTGCATCGGGTGTATCTGGGTGCCCTCGTTGTAGTAGTGGACGAGGATCCAGTCGCCCACGCTGGCCGTGTAGGGCTGGGTGGCGGGGAAGCTCTTGCCGTTGAGCGAGTAGCCGATCACGCCGCTGTCGTTGAGGACCATGGGGATCTCCTGGCTCACCTGCAGGTCGGCCGGGATCTCCTCGAGGCCGACCGTCTGCCCGAGCGGCAGCCGGACGTCGCCGATCAGGACCACCCCGAACATCCCGTCGGGGAGGAGCTCGTAGCCGTGGGCGTGGGGGTGGTACATCGCCACGGCCGCCTCGTCGGTGGTGAAGGAGTAGGTGAATGAGTCACCGGGCTCGATGAGGTCCTGGGTCAAGGGTGCGACGCCGTCGTTGGCGTTGTCGACGTTGATCCCGTGCCAGTGGACGTCAGTGGCCATGGGCAGGTCGTTCTGCACCCGCACCTGGACCTTGTCGCCGACCTCGAGGTCGAGCTTGGGGGCGGGGACCATCCCGTTGAACGTCGAGGCCTCGACCACCTTCCCGGGGGAGACCTCCCAGTCGGCGCGCTCCATGGTGAGGTCGAACACCTTGGTGCCGTCGGCCAGCACCTCGGTGGGGGCGAGGGTCACGTTGCCGAGGCCCTCTGTCTCGGCCGGGAAGGCGGCCATGGTGGCCAGCATGTCCTCGGTCATCTTGTCGTAGTCCATCTCGGCACCGTGCCCGGCGCCAGCGGCGGCCACGGGGTCGGTCGGGGCAGCGCTGCCGCCGTCGGCCACGACCTCGAGGTCAGCCGTCATGCCGGAATCGGCGTGCCCGGCGATGAGGCAGAGAAGCTCGTAGCTCCCAGGCTCGAGGGAGGACACATCGAGCTCGCCGGCCTCACCCGCCGCCAGGTCGGGGGTGGTGAGATCGGTCCCGGTGATGGACAGGTTGTGGACCGCGGCGCCGTCGTTGGTGGCCTGCACGGTGCCCCCCGCCGCCACGGTCACCGTGGCCGGCGCGATCGCGAACTCGGTGAGGGAGACGTTGGCCGAGCCCTCGGCGCTGGCGGTGGTGTCGCCGTCACCGCCGGCCGCCGCCAACGCCGCAATCGAGAGCACGACGGCCAGGCACAGCACGGCGACGGTGCCGAACACCAACGGCAGGGTGGAGGTGTCGGGGCGAGGGGCCGGGGTCGGGATCGACGACGGTTCGGGCAGCGCTTCGGGCAACGGGGGCCTCCAGGTCGGTGGATACTTCCAACCTGCCCGAACCCAACCTCCCACCGGGAGGGCCGGTGGGCCTCAACCCCTAGGGCCGAAGGTCCTCTTGCGGTGCACGTATCGTGCGGCCGATGGACATCGACCTGTTGGTGATCGGGGGCGGGGCCGGCGGCATCGGAGCGGCGCAGGCGGCGGCCCGTCGGGGCGCGTCGGTCACCATCGTCCAGGATGGGCCCATCGGCGGTGACTGCACCTTCACCGGCTGCGTGCCGTCCAAGACCCTCCTGGCAGCAGCCGCATCTGGTGCGACGTTCGACGAGGCCATAGCCAAGGTGCGCTCCGCCGTCGTCGCCATCGCCGCCAACGAGGATGACCGGGCCATGGCCGCTCAGGGCATCGAGGTGCTTCACGGCCGAGCCGAGCTGCGGGACCGTGAGCGCGTGACCGTCGACGGAACGACGGTGGCGGTCGGTCGCATCGTGCTCGCCACCGGTGCCGCTCCCGTGGTGCCCTCGATCCCGGGCCTCGACGACATAGACATCCTCACCAACGAGAACGTGTTCGACCTCCGCTCCCGGCCCGTGTCGCTGGCCGTGCTCGGCGGCGGCCCCATCGGGTGCGAGCTGGCCCAGGCCATGGCCCGCCTGGGCACGACGGTCTCCATCATCGAGGCGGCCGACCGGCTCCTGG
>JBDSUN010000286.1:0-9713 GCA_039927735.1 Acidimicrobiales bacterium
GCGAAGCCCACCACCTGGCCTGGCCCGTCCTCGGCGTCACCCCGCAGGAGCCGTCGCCGAGCCGCTGCCTGCAGGTGGCGACGCCACACCTGCTCGAGCACCGCCGGGAAGATCGGCAGGAAGCCACCCGCCTGGCTGGCGATCGGTTCGAGCACCTTGGCGGCCTCATCCTCACCGGGGGTCGACAGCACCTCCTCGGCGCGCGAGCCCACGGCGTCGATGAGGGCCGATGCCACCCGCGCCATCGACGACCCGATGACGCGCGTCATGCCGTAGGTGACCTCTGGGCTCACCACACCGCTGTGCATGAGCTCAGCCACGGCCGCGAAGTTTCGGACATCGACGTCGGAGAACAGCACCTCGCCGGGATGCGGATCGGGAAACCCGAGGGACCGCCAGATGTGGCGCAGCTCCTCGGCGGGCAGGTTGGTGGCCATGCAGGCGTCGTCCAGGTCGTACCGGAGATCCTGGCCCAGGGCGAGCTTGTCGATGGCCAGCAGCACGAGGGTGCCGTCCGCCTGGGCCTGATCGATCTCGGGAGCCGGGACGCCCAGGGCGCGCAGCAGGGCGATGAGCTCGTCGATGGGGGGCACGAGGGCGCTCACGACGACCGCTGCATGGGCTCGATGGTGACCGGGATGCTGAGGCCTCGCCGTGGGGCGGCCCGCTCGGGGACGGCCACCGGCGACAGCAGCACCTCGCCCCTCGGCTCCGTGCTGGACCAGCCGGGATCGAGGCCCGGGATGGTGAGCCGAGCCGGTGGGAGCCCGTCATGGGCGTCCAGCTCCCAGAGCAGAGCCGGACGCTCCCCGTGCCAGCGGACGGCGAACGACAGCCGGCCCGCCGCGGTCGGCGCGCCGTGCACCTCCCAGCCCTGGCCGAGCCACGGCTCCGGCACCATCGGGCTCAGGGCCAGCCCTCCGGCCACCTCCTGCACGAGGAGGTGTCGGACGGCGGTGAGCAGCTCGCCGTTGCGGCTGACGTCGTGGCCGATCGCTCCCGATGCCCAGGTCCAGGTCGGGCTGGCCGAGCCCAGGAGGGCCTCGATGTCGTCCGATCGATCCCGCCCAGGTTCCGCTACGGGCGTCATGACGGCGCGCACGTCCGCAGCGCCGCGCGCCTCGCCGGCACCCTCGAGCAGGTCGGCCACGGACGGCAGCGCCCGCTGACCCAAGCCGCGGTCGTTCTCGTCGCCGCCTCGGTCGAGCCGACCCACCAACGCCGCCACGATCGGCGCCGACGCCTTGGCGGCGTCGGCATCTCGGTGCAGGCGCCAGTGCTGGCCGAGGGCGTGGAGCACCGCTCCGGGCCGGTCCGTGCGAGCCAGCGCCAGGGGATCGACCAGGAGCGAGGCGGCGGCTTCATCGACCAGCCCCACCAGATCCAAGGCGGGCGCGACGCGCGGATCCCCCGTGGCGAGGAGCACGAAGCGGACGCTGGCGCTGACGGCCTCGCGCAGCCGACGGTTCGGCACCTCGAAGCGGGTGGCCGCGCGGGCGTGGACGCCCCAGCCCGACGCCACCTGATCGGCGGCGGGCAGCAGGGACGGATCGACCATGGCGCCCGGAGCCAGCGGCAGGACGACCCGCAGCGTCGCCGTGTGGGCGAGGGGGAACAGCAACGCCGCATTGGCCAGGCGATCGGGGCAGCGTCGCGTGACGGTGCCGCCCGGCTGAGCTGCGCCGGCGAAGACCGCTTCGGCCGCATCGCCCTCGTCGCCGGTGGCGAGCACCATGCGGCCGGGCGAGCGGGGCAGCCCGAGGGAGGGCTCACCGTCGACGGTGACCGTTGTGCCGTCGAGCGTCAGGATGCCGATGCCTCCGACGCCGTCGAGGCCATAGGGGCGCACGGCCAGCGCGACCGCGAACGGGACCTTGGTGTCATTGTGCACCTCGACCACGAGCACGTCCTCGCCGGCCAGACCACGTGCGCCGTAGACCCGCTGCACGGCGTCGCCGCTCGGCACCCGCACACGGGTCTCCACCACCGGGCTGTCGCCGATGAGCGCCTGACGCACCGCCACCTCCCGGGCAGGCACGTGCCAGCGGTCCTCCGCGCCGATCCACCAGTCGAGTGACCAGTCGCGCCCGGCGATGGCGACCAGGCCGGCCGGGTCGACGAGCGCCCGCTCCGGCGAGTCGAGGTTCCCGACGGTGGTCCAGCGACCGGAGCCACCGGGCCGCACCCAGTCCGCCCCCCGCTGGCGGGCGGGACGGGGCCGGAGGCGCATGGGTGCCATCGAATCAGGAGTTGGGCATGCCCTGCATCTCCGCACGGGCGTCGGGTCGGGCCAGCAGCCCTCGATAGGCGTCGGCGGCCTTGGTTCCCTCGTGCACCACGCGGTGGACCTCCCGGGCGATGGGCATCGGCACGCCGTGCTCCTTGGCCAGCTCCATGACCACAACCGACGTCTTCACCCCCTCGGCCACCATGTGCATCTCCTCGATCACCTCCTCGATGGTTCGGCCCCGACCGAGCTGCTCGCCCACGTAGCGGTTCCGACTCTGCGAGGAGATGCAGGTGGCGATGAGGTCGCCCATGCCGGCCAGCCCGGCGAAGGTGGCCTGGTGGCCACCCATGGCGCAGCCCAGGCGGGTGAGCTCGGCCAGTCCTCGCGTGATCACCGCGGAGCGGGTGTTGTCGCCGGTGCCGAGCCCATCGGCCATGCCCGAGGCGATGGCGATGACGTTCTTGAGGGCGCCGGCCACCTCGCAGCCGATCACGTCGGGGTTGGTGTAGACCCGGAAGAGGTCGTTGGCGAAGACGTCCTGGAGGGCCTCGGCGATCACCGGGTCGTCCATGGCGATGACGGCGGCGGCGGCGTCGCCCGCCAGGATCTCCTTGGCGAGGTTGGGGCCGGTGAGCACCCCGCACGGGTGCCCGGGGAGCTCGGCCTCCAGGACCTGGGTCATGCGCAGCCGGGTACCCTGCTCGAGGCCCTTGGACAGGCTCACCACCGGCACCCAGGGCCGCAGGAAGGGCGCCAGCTCCTTGGCCGCGTCCCGCATCCCATGGGACGGGACGCCCATCACCAAGATGTCCGCAGACGCCACCGCCTCCTCCACCGAGGAGGTGGCGTGGAGGCTCGCCGTGAGGTCGAAGCCGTCGAGGTAGTGGCGGTTGACGTGGTCGTCGCGCACCTCGCAGGCCACCTCGTCACGGCGGGCCCACAGCGTGGTGGGAGCGTTCTTGGCACAGAGGTGGGCGACCGTGGTCCCCCACGACCCCGCCCCGATCACGGCGACCTGCATCGGCATGGGTCGGGACTCTACGCCCCGATGAGCTGGATAGGTTGAGGCGATGGTGGTGGGCACGATCCCGAGATCGCCGTCGGCGACCGCAGCGGTGCTCGTGCCGATCAAGGCGTTCGCGCTGGCCAAGCAGCGATTGGCGCCGGTCCTCGACCCGCCCGCTCGCCGGGCCCTCGCCGAGGCCATGGCCGCCACGGTGCTGGCTGCGGCCGGCCCGTTGCGCACCGCCGTCGTCTGCGACGACGAAGAGGTGCGGGGATGGGCCGAGGCGCAGGGGGCGGAAGCCATCTGGACCCCGGGTCTCGGCCTGAACGGCGCCGTCGAGGCGGGCGTGGCCCACCTGGCCCGGCGAGGCGTCGAGCGGGTCGTGGTCGCCCACGCCGACCTTCCCCTCGCGGCGGACCTCACCTGGCTGGCCGAGGGCGACGGCGTCACGCTCGTCCCCGATCGGCACGGGGACGGCACCAACGTGGCCTGCGTGCCGGCCGCTGCCGGGTTCGCCTTCGCCTACGGAGCCGCCAGCTTCTCCGCCCACCGGCGGGCAGCCATCCGCCTCGGCCTCACGCAGCGCCTGGTCCCTGACGAGCGGTTGGGGTGGGACGTCGACGTGCCGGCCGACCTCGAGGCACCCGCCCACCTCCTGCCGCCCGCCTACCTGACCCCGCCGGTGGCGTGTCCGTGAACCTGGCCACACCATCGGTGGCGCTGGCCATCGGCGCCCACCCCGACGACGTCGAGTTCGGGTGCGGCGCCACCCTCGCCAAGTGGTCGGCGGCCGGCACCGTGGTCCACCACCTGATCTGCACGGACGGATCCAAGGGCAGCTGGGACGCCACTGCGGACACCGCCGCACTGGTCGTGACCCGCCAAGGGGAGCAGCGCTCGGCGGCCGCGGCGCTCGGGGCGACGGGACGCTGCGTCTTCCTCGACTGGCCCGACGGAGAGCTCGACTCCGGCCTCCGCCAGCGCTGGGAGATCGCCTATTGGATCCGCAAGCTCCAGCCGACGGTGGTGCTGGGTCACGACCCGTGGCGGCGCTATCGCCTGCACCCCGATCACCGGCACGCCGGGCTGCTGACGGTCGAGGGCGTGGTGGCCGCGCGTGATCCCCACTTCTTCCCGGAGCAGGAGCTGGGCCACCATCGCCCTGCGTCGCTCCTCCACTTCGAGGCCGACGAGCCCGACCACGTCGAGGACGTGAGTGGCTACGCCGACGCCAAGATCTCCGCCCTGCACGCCCACACCAGCCAGCTGCTGTCCACGATGCACATCGATCCGGCCGCCAGCGTGCACGACGTCGAGCGGCAGCGAGGGGCCTTCGACGACGGCGTCCGCCGCGTGCTCGCCGAGCACGGCGCCCGAGTGGGCGTGGGCGAGGGCGAGGCCTTCAAGCTCATCGCCGACCTCTAGTCCCCCGGGGAGCCCCGCCTCGGCCACTCCGGCGTCAGTTGAGGCTGGGATCGTGGGGGAAGTGGGCCATGCGGGCCAGATGGCCACCTTGGCGGGCGAGGATGCGCGACCAGAGGGCGGCGCCATCGGTCAGGAACGGGTCGTCGGGGGCGGCGTCCACCACGAACCACGAGTCCTGGGCCAGCTCGTGCTCGAGCTGACCGGCCCCCCACCCGGAGTAGCCGGCGTAGAGCCTGGTGGCGTGGAAGGACGACCTCGCCTCGAGCGGATCGATGTCGAGGTCCACGAGGCCGAGGTCGCCGACGACCGGGGCGAACCCGATGCCGGCGGGACGCCCGTGGGCTCGCGCCAGGCACCAAGCGCTCTGGGCCTCCACGGGGCCGCCCACGTGCAGCACCGCCGGCTCGGTGGCCGCCACCTCCCACCCGGGCAGGGCCTCGGCCACCGGCACATCGGTGGGCCGGTTCAGCACCAGGCCCAGCGCCCCCTCGGCGGAGTGCTGCACCACGAGAACCACAGTGCGGTCGAAGTTCGGGTCACCGAGCATCGGTTCAGCGACGAGCAGGCGGCCGGTTGTGTCGGTCACGGACCCAGTGTCGCGCCGGATGCCGCCGCCTACCGTGGCGGCATGCTCCCTGACGGCACCTTCGACGTGTTCGTGGTCGACGCCGCCACCGATGGGCGCGACGGGGCCCTTCGTCTCGAGCTGACCATCCTCAGCGGCGAGCACAAGGGCGAGCTGGTGCCCATGCGGGTGATGGGGCTCGGGCTCGACGAGCTCGACGCCCTCGGCATGCCCGGAACCCTCACGGTGCAGGGCGGCGATCCATCCCTCGCCCTCGAGTAGTAGGAAGGACGGCGATGCAACGCCTCACCGGTCTCGACGCCTCCTTCCTCTACTTGGAGACGCCGTGCTCCCACATGCACGTGGCGGGCCTGATGGTCCTGGACCCGTCATCGACCGAGGGGGGCGTCACCCTCGAGAAGGTGAAGGCCGTCTACGGCGCCCGGCTGCACCTGGCCCCGCCCTTCCGACGCCGACTGGTGGAGGTGCCCTTCGGCCTGCACCACCCGCTGTGGGTGGAGGACCCTGACTTCGACATCGACTACCACATCCGTGCCACCGCCCTCCCGGCGCCGGGCGGCCCCGAGCAGCTGGCCACGCTGGTCGGGCGCCTGTCGGCCATCCCGCTCGACCGGTCACGCCCGCTCTGGGAGGTCTGGGTCATCGAGGGGTTGGCCGACGGGAACGTCGCCGTGCTCACCAAGGTGCACCACGCCGCCATCGACGGCGCCTCCGGCAACGAGCTCACCGTCGCCCTCCTCGACCTCACCCCCGAGATCGTCGAGCACGTGCCCGAGCAGGAGTGGACGCCCGATCGCATCCCGTCAGACGTCGAGCTCCTGAGCTACGCCGGCAGCTCCCTGGCCCGCCAGCCCGTGCGGGTGGCCAAGGCCCTGGGCAAGACAGCCGGCGCCGCCCTCGCGCTGCGCCGCCGCAACCGGGAGATGCCCGACCTCACTCCGCCACCGTCACCCTTCTCGGCCCCCCGCACCTCCTTCAACACGGCCATCACGCCGCGCCGCAGCTTCGCCTTCACCAGCATCTCCCTGCCTGTCGCCAAGGCGGTCAAGAACGCCACCGGTTCCACGCTGAACGACGTCGTCCTGGCGCTGTGCGCCGGCGCCCTGAAGCGCTACCTCGACGATCGGGGGGAGCACCCCGACAGCCCACTCGTGGCGATGGTGCCGGTGTCGGTCCGCACGGAGGACCAGAAGGGGGCCATGGGGAACCAGGTCGCCTCGATGTTCGCCTCGCTGGCCACCGACATCGCTGATCCGCTCGAGCGCCTCGCGGTCATCCACGAGTGCATGGCCGAGGTCAAGGTGCAGCAGAAGGCCATCGGCGCCGACACTCTGGGCGACTGGGCGGAGTTCGCGGCACCGGCCCTGGCCGGCCGGGCGGCCCGCCTGTACTCCCGCACCAAGATGGCCGACCGCCACCGCCCCCTGTTCAACGTCACCATCTCCAACGTGCCGGGTCCCGCCTTTCCGCTCTACTCCATCGGGGCCCGCATGGTCTCGAACTTCCCGGTGGGCCCGATCATGGACGGCGGCGGCCTGAACATGACGGTGATGAGCTACCTCGATCAGCTCGACTTCGGCCTGCAGGCCTGCCCCGACGTGCTCCCCGACCTCTGGTCACTGGCCGAAGGCCTCGAGCTGGCCCTCGACGAGCTGGTGGCTGCCGCCGGCGTGAAGCCGGCCCAGATCAAGAAGCTCAGCCGCTCCGCCTGATGCGTTCGGCGACAGCCGCCGCTTCCGCCTCGCTCTCGTAACGGGTGCGGGGCCAGAAGAAGCCCCTGAGCCCGTCGCCCTTGGTGCGGGGCACGACGTGCACGTGCAGGTGGGGCACGCTCTGGCTCACGGTGTTGTTCATGGCCACGAAGCTGCCCTGGGCGCCCATGGCCTCCTGCACGGCTCGCGCCATCTGCTGCACCAGATCGAAGAGCGGACCGATCAGCTCGGGCGGGAGGTCGGTGAGCGTCTCGTGATGCCGGCGCGGCACCAGCAGCACGTGGCCGTGAAACAGCGGCCGAGTGTCGAGGAAGCCGACGAAGTCGTCGTCGTCGAGCACCGCGTGGGCGGGCCGCTCGCCCGCCGCGATCTCGCAGAACACGCAGGCCGCCACGCCCGCCCGTCAGGCCGGCAGCTGGCCGAGGAACCGCTCCACGGCCGCGTTCACCACGGCTGGGTGGGTCAGGTTGGCGGCGTGGGTGCCACCCTCCACCACCACGAGCGGCTCGGCGCGAGGCAGCCCGTCGACGAGGCGCTGAGCCCGGTCCAGCGGGATGGCCGCGTCGGCGGTGCCGTGGACGACGAGGGCCGGAGCCTCGATCTCGCCGAGCCGGTCCCAGATCGAGTCTCGGGTGAGCAGCGTGGTGCCGGGCTGGCCCAGCGACTCCTTCGGCCGGCTCCGCCAAGTGGCGATCCAGCCGGCGGACAGCGTCGGGTCCCCGACGATGAGCCCGGCCACGGTGTCGGCCAGTTCGTCCGAAGGACCGTCGGCCACCCAGGCGTCGACCATCCCCTGGTAGAGGGGGATCGCCTCGGGGTCCTCGGTGCCAGCCTGCGTGTCGAGGAGGATCAGGCCCCGGACCCGCCCAGGAGCCAGCAGCGCCACCCGGAGGGAGATGAAGCCACCCTGGGACATGCCGCCGACCACGGCCCGGTCGATCCCGAGGTGGTCGAGGAGGCCGAGGCAGTCCTGCGCCGAGTCCCAGTAGGTGAAGGGCTTGCCGTCGTAGGCAGTGTCGCCGAAGCCCCGTTCGTCCCAGGTGATGACCCGGTAGCCCGACCGCAGGGTCTCCACCTGCGGAGCGAACATGCTGCGGTCCATGAGGAAGCCGTGGGCCAGGATCACCGCCGGCCCGTCGCCACCCGTGTCGTCGTAGGCGATCTCGGCTCCGTTGACGGCTGCTGTGGCCATGGCGTGCGCCTCCCCGACGGTTGCGATCGGGGCGCAACCTAGTGGTCCGGCGGCCGACGATGCCGCTCGCTGGGGTGGGGGCAGAAATGGCTGCTGTGGGATCTCGTCCATGGAAGCTTGGCAAGAGCTCTGGGAACGGCTGACGCAGGCCGAAAGCTGTCACACACCCTGAGGTTCAGCCAGCACGGGCGGCCTCGAGCACCGCGAGGATCTCCGCGATCACCAGGTCAGGCTCGTCGATGGGCACGTCGTGGCCGCTGTCCACGACGACCTGCTTCGAGCCCGGACTGAGCACGAGCCACCCCATCTGGTCCTCCACGTTGCTCGCCTCTTCGGGGGGAGCGCCCGGACCGGGGTCGTTCGAGATGACCGTCACCGGGAAGGCGCCGATCTGCGCCTTGTCGTCCCACGCCGCGTGCTCGACCTCGACATAGTCGCGGCGCTCCACGTTCGTCTCGTGGTCGCACTTGAGGATCGGCACGAGGTCGGGCGGGGGGTCCGTGATGGCCTGGGGCGTCTCGGCCAGCACCAGCCCGGCTGTCTCCTCGGGGTGGCGGGTGGCCATCTCAACCGCGAGGTAGCCGCCGCCGGAGGCGCCCACGAAGATGAACGGCCCCTCGATGGCCGCCTTGTCGAGCAACGCATCGAGGTCACCGATGATGTCGTCCATGCCCCGGCTTGCGGGGGCGCTGCTGCGGCCCGTGCCCAACCGGTCGTAGGCGCAGGTCCGTGTCTCGGCGGCGAGATCACTGTCGACCTTCGACCAGTCCTCATGGCCCGACTCGTCGCCGGCCTCCAGCAGGATCGTCGGTGAACCCTCGCCCTCGCATTGCAGGTACAGCGTCTTCCCGTCCCCGATGTCGAACTCCTCGGCGATGATGGTGGGGTCGACGGTGGCGGTCGTCGCCTCCGCTGTCGTGGTCGTGGTCTCCGCTGCCGCCGGCTCCCCTTCATCGGAACCGCAGGCCGCGACGAGCAACGCCCCCGCTCCCGCGATCGCCGCGACCCGCCCCGCGCTGCGCGTGTGCCTGGTAGTGGTCATGTCCACACTTCCTCCCAAACCTCTCGGATCGTTCGATCGTGACGAAACCCCAGGCGGTCGGACAATGAGGCTGATACGCCTTCAGGCGGGGTGGTAGCACCCTGGCGATAGAGCTCCGGGGGCGTGACCCGGGCCACGACTACCGATGGTCCGGGTCCCCCGTCGACGACGTCAACCCGGCCATCCTCATTGCAGTGCCCCGCTACGAGCACTCGCGAGTCACCGTCGAGGCTGTACGACGTCGGGTGGAGCCGTGTCGTTGGTGTGGCACAGCCCGCCTATGCACCCCTTGGTCGTGTCGGCCGGGCAGGACTCCGCCGTCACTCAGTGCGCTGCCATCTCAGACCGGCGTACGCGACCGCCACCGCCCACGACGACGCCTCGCGGCAATGGGCGCTGGTGCAGTCAGCGGGGAGCTGGGGCTCGAAGGTGAGCGAGTCACCGTCAATCCGGACGTCGAAGGTGCTCTCGATCGCCTCACCGTCTTCGAAGCCGTACGGCATGACCAAGGTGTGATCGT
>JBDSUN010000287.1:0-14153 GCA_039927735.1 Acidimicrobiales bacterium
TCGACCCGATGGCGGTGGCCGGCACCCTCGTGTCGATGCTCGCCCACACCGCCGCCCACCAGTACGGCTTCGAGTTCTGGGGCATCCGCACCGCCAAGCTCCGGGAGGCGATGGGCCGCCAGGTGTCCTGGGGCGTCACCGGGATCGACCCGACGCACTGATGGCGACCACGACGACGGACGACGGCGTCGAGATCGCCTACGACGTCACCGGCGCCGGACCGACGCTCGTGCTGGTGCACGGCATCACCGAGAGCCGCCGGGCGTGGGACCCGCTGGTGACGCCGCTGGCCGAACAACACACCGTCGTGGCCGTCGACGTGCGGGGCCACGGCGAGTCCGGAACGGCAGCCACCTACGACGCAGCCGCCATGGCCGGCGATGCGGCCGCCGTCGTCGGGGCCCTCGGGTTGGACCCACCGATCGTCATCGGGCACTCCATGGGCGGCATCGTCGCCACCGCGTACGCCGGCAGGCGTCGTTGTCGAGGCGTCATGAACGTCGACCAGTCGATCAACTTGGCCGACTTCCAAGCGCTGGTGCTCGGCGCCGAGCCCATGTTGCGCAGCGATGCCTTTGGCGACGTCATCGCCGCCCTCTTCGACAGCATGTCCGGACCGCTCCCCGCTGAGGAGGTGGCTCGCATCGGCGCGCTGCGTCGCCCGGAGCAGGGTGTGGTCCTCGGGGTCTGGGCGCCATTGTTGGAGCTGGAGCCGACGGAGCTCGGCGAGCTGGTGACCGTCCTCGCCGGGGTCGTCCGGGTGCCTTACCTCGCCATCCACGGCATCGACCCCGGCCCCGACTATGGGCGGTGGCTGGGCCACGCCATCCCCGGTGCCCGGCTGGAGGTGTGGGAGGACAGCGGCCACTACCCGCACCTGGTGCACCAGGAGCGGTTCCTCGAGCGGGTGGCAGTCTTCGAGCGATCGCTGGCGTGATCGCCCTCGGGCTGCTGCCGCCGTACCGGCTGGGCGTGGCCAGCGACCCCGGGTGGATGACCGCCTTCGCTCAGCACGCCGACGAGGTCGGGTTCGAGTCGCTGCTCACCGTCGAGCACGTGGTCGTGCCGGTGGGCTACGAGAGCCGCTACCCATACAGCGAGACGGGGCGCATGCCACTCCCGGAGGACTGCGAGCTGCCGGACCCGCTCGACCTGCTGGCCTTCCTCGCCGCCCGCACCGAGCGCATCCGCCTCGGCACCGGCATCCTCGTGCTCCCCGAGCACCACCCCCTCCATCTGGCCAAGCGCTGCGCCACCATCGACCGCCTCTCCGACGGCCGCTTGTTCCTCGGTGTCGGGGTCGGCTGGCTGCGCGAGGAGATGGCCGCCCTCGGCATCGACCCGGAGACGCGCGGCAGCCGGACCGACGAGGGCATCGAGGCGCTCCGGGTGATCTGGCGGGAGGACACGCCGTCGTTCGCCGGCCACCACTACGCCTTCGACGCCGTCCGCAGCCACCCCAAGCCGGTGCAGCCGAGCATCCCGATCCTGGTCGGTGGCCACAGTCCCGCCGCCGCCCGCCGCGCCGGCCGTCTCGGCGACGGCTTCTTCCCCCTCGGCCTGTCGGGCGATCTGCTGACGGAGCGCTGGGCTCAGGTCCAGGACGCGGCCACCGAGGCCGGCCGCGACCCGGGGACCGTGTCGCTGACCCTTGGCGGGCTCTTGGGCGACGACGACGCCATCACCGCCGCGATCGACCGCGACGCCGAGCGCGTCGTGCTCAGCAGCCGGACCGCCGACCTCGACGAGCTCCGTCACGCCATGGACACCGCTTCGGCGCTCGTGCACCGGGTGGGTTGAACCCACGGTCTCGGCGGTTCGCCGCTCAGATGGCCATGAGGATGGCGGCGGGGAGGGCGATGACCATGCCGACGCGTTGGAGGGTGGCGAAGCGCTCCTTGAGCACCACCCGGGCCAGGATCACCGTGCCGACCGGGTACAGAGCGGTCAGCACTGACACCACGCTGAGGAGCCCCTCCCGCACCGCGAGCAGGTAGAAGACGTTGGCGACGGCGTCGAGGCTGCCGGCCACCGCGGTGAAGGCGCGGGCGCCGGGGGCCGGCGCCGAGCGCGCGACCCGCCCGAGGAGGGCCAGGCTGCCGGCCACGGCGACCGAGGCGGTTCGAGCGGCCACCAGGGGCCAGATGCCGGAGTCCTCGCCGGTGTAGGAGAGGGCCACGAAGAAGACGCCGAAGCCGAGGCCGGCGCCGAGGGCGAAGGTGACGCCACGCAGGTCGGCGGGGCGGAGGCGACCGCCACCTTCGGCCGACACCAGGACGATCGCCACCAGTGCGCCGACCATCCCGATCACGGCGGCGGAGGAGGGGCGGTCTCCCTGCACCAGCCCGACGACGATCGGAACGGTGGCCGACAACAGGGCGGTGATGGGCGCGACCACGCTCATCGGACCGACGGAGAGGCCCTTGTAGAGCAGGCCGACGCCGGCCGCCCCCGCCAGTCCGCCGAGGCCGCCGATGAGCAGGTCTCGGCCACCGGCCGCGCCGCCCACGAACGGTGCAGCTGTCAGCAGGAGGAGGAGGCCGAGGAGGTGGGACCAGAGGAGCACGGTGGTGGCCGGCACTCGCCGGGAGGCCATGCCGCCACAGAAGTCCCCGATGCCATAGGTGGCCGCGGAGCAGAGGGCGAAGACGACGGCCACGTCTCTACGTCTACCGGAGAGCGGGTGCTAGAACACGTTCTCGTTTCTCGATGCTCGACGAGGGGGAGCAGTGGTCGTCTTCGGCATGCAGCTGCCGATCCAGTCGCAGAGCACGATGTTCGTGCAGCAGTGGGAGGCGTCGGCCGGGGCACCCGAGCTCGTCCAGGTCGCGCGCGCCTGCGAAGCGGCCGGCTTCGACTACGTGGCCGTTTGCGATCACGTCGCCATCCCCGCCCAGCACGCCGAGGCCATGAGCACGGCGTGGTGGGACACCATCGCCACGCTGTCGTACCTGGCGGCGGTGACCGAACGGGTTCGCCTCCTCAGCCACGTCTACGTGCTCCCGTACCGACACCCGCTTGCTGTGGCCAAGGCCTGGGCGACGCTGGACGCGCTCTCGGGTGGTCGGGCCATCCTGGGCGTGGGCGCCGGCCACGTGAAGGGCGAGTTCGCGGCCCTCGAGGTGCCGTACGCGGAGCGGGGTCGCCTGCTCGACGAGGCCATCGACGCCGTGCGGGCCGCGTTGGCCGACGAGTACCCCGCCCACCATGGTGACCGCTGGAGCTTCGAGGGCCTCGGCCAGCGGCCGCGGCCGGTGCAGCGGACACTGCCGATCTGGGTGGGCGGCTCGTCCCCTGCTGCCATGCGCCGTGCGGCGGAGCGCGGCGACGGCTGGCTGCCGCAGGGCCCGCCCACCGGCGGCATGGCGGCCGGCATCGACTTCATCCGCACCCACCGTGCCGCCACCCGTGGCGCCGACCCCATCGTGCTCGGAGCGCTGAGTGGACCGCTCTACGTCGGCGAGCCGGAATGGGACGCACCCCGTTGCGTTCGGGGCTCGGCGGACAAGCTGGCGAGCTACCTCCGCACCTACGCCGACCTCGGCGTCGACCAGATCCAGGTGGGCTTCGTCAGCCGATCGGCCGACGAGCTGTGCGACCAGATCGCGGCGTTCGCCGCCGACGTCGCCCCACTCGTGCACGACTGAGGAGAGAGAGAGGACGTACATGCTGCTCGAGGGCAAGGTCGCCATCGTGTCGGGGATCGGCCCCGGCATGGGTCGGGACATCTCGCTGCTGCTCGCCGAGCACGGCGCCGACCTGGTGCTGGGCGCCCGTCGGACCGAGAAGAGCGAGGAGGTGGCCAGCGAGGTGCGGGCCCTCGGTCGTCGAGCCGAGGTCGTCCGACTCGACATCACCGAGGCCGAGTCCTGTGCGGCGGCGGTGGCCACGGCGGTAGACCGCCTCGGGGGCCTCGACATCCTCGTCAACAACGCCTTCCAGGACGGCAATCGCAAGGCCTTCCTGGATGCGCCGCTGGAGGAGTGGCACGTCACGATGGACGTGAACTTCTGGGGCACGCTCCAGATGACCCGGGCGGCGGCGCCCGCCATGATCGAGCGGGGCGGCGGGCGCATCGTGATGGTGAACACGATGTCGGCCCACCGCATCGAGCCGGGATACGGCGCCTACGCCGCGTCCAAGGGAGCCCTCGAGACGGCCACCAAGACGCTGGCCACCGAGCTCGGCGCGCACGGCATCCGAGTGAACGGCATCCACCCCGGCTACATCTGGGGCGACTCCGTGGAGTGGTACTTCGGGTACCTCGCCAAGTTGCGCGGCATCAGCGGTGACGAGGTCTACCAGGAGGTGGCCGACGAGACCTCCCTCAAGTACCTGCCCCACTCCAGTGAGATCGCCGGGTCGGTGCTCTTCTTCGCCTCAGACCTCTCGAAGCCCGTCACCGGTCAGAGTCTCGACGTGAACTGCGGCCACTGGATGGCGCCGTGATCAAGCTCACCGTGCTGGTGAAGCGGAACCCGGCCCTGTCGGTCGAGGAGTTCCACGAGGAGTGGCGGGCCCACGGCCGGATGATCGCCGCCGAGCCCGTCTTCGGGCGCTTCATCAGGCGCTACGAGCAGCACCACCGCGTGCCGGCCGACTACCGCAACGGCGACACCCACGACGGGATGGCGGTCCAGTGGTACGACACCTACGCCGACTTCATCGCCCTGCTCCAGACCCCGGAGTACGCCGCCACGATGCAGCCCGACGAGACTCGCATCCTCGACCTCTCGGGCATGGTGGTGCTCTTCACCGAGGAGGCCGAGGTCTTCATCGGGTGAGCGTCGTCACCGGTGCTGATGGCGTCGTCCGATGCTGGTGGTGCGGCGAGGACCCGACCTACGTCGCCTACCACGACGACGAGTGGGGTCAGCCGCTCCGCGACGAGCGCTCCCTGTTCGAGCTGCTCTGCCTGGAGGCGTTCCAGGCCGGGCTGTCCTGGATCACCATCCTGCGCAAGCGGGGCGCCTTCCGCGAGGGCTTCGAGCGCTTCGAGCCGAGCGCCGTCGCCGAGTATGGCGCCACCGACATCGACCGCCTCCTCGGCGATGCCGGGATCGTGCGGCACCGCGGCAAGATCGAGGCCACCATCGCCAACGCCCAGGCGGTGGAGACGCTGCGCGCCGAGGGGTCGTCGCTCGTCGAGCTGCTGTGGTCCTACGCCCCGGCGCCTCGGCCATCGCCGCTCGCTGATCGAGAGGCCATCCCGGCCCACACGCCGGAGTCGGCCACCTTGGCCAAGGTGCTCAAGCAGCGAGGCTTCCGGTTCATGGGCCCGACCACCACCTACGCCCTGATGCAGTCCGCCGGCCTGGTCGACGACCATCTGGTCGGCTGCCACCGCGCCGCGCTCCGGTAGCGCCGATCAGAGGCGGTCGGCGAGAGCGGCCGCCTCGGCCAGCGCCGCCGCGAGCCCGCCGACGCCGGCGGCGTCCCCGATGACGTGGACCTCTGGCCCACCCCTGGGTGGGGCGGCGCCGGCCCGGCGGCGGACGGTGATGACCGTGTCGGCAACCGCCGGCTCCTCGCCGATCTCCACCCCCGCGCGCGCGATGTCGGCCACCAGTCGGAACCGGCCGGGCAGGCCGAGCTCCGGGCCCAGCACCGGCTCGTCGGGCACCAGCGTGACCGTGCGGGCCCGGGCCGCGGCGAGCGCCGCTACGGAGAGCGCCGCCTTCCCGCTGCCCCGAACGGCGACGGTGGCGCCGACGTCGTCGTCGTCGTGGGCCAGCCAGCCGGCCACGTCGTCGAGACCGAGGCCGGTGTCGCTCACCCAGTCGCCCCCGGTCGCCCACACCAGCACCTCGGCGTCCACCGCGCCAGTGACGCGCCGTCCGAGGTGCACCTCGACCCCGGCGTCGACGGCGCCGCCGACCAGCCAGGCGCGGAGCCCGGCGAGGTCGGGATCGGCCTGCTCGGCGAGGGCCAGCCGACCGCCGAGCGAGTCGCCGGCCTCCCACAGCTCGACGAGGTGACCCCGCTCGGCCAGGCGCCTGGCGCACTCCAGCCCGGCCGGTCCACCGCCCGCCACCACCACGTGCCTCGGTGTCACGGGAGGGGGCGGGGGATCGGCTTCGTGACCGGCCTCGGGGTTCACCGCGCACTGCACCGGCTCGTTGAGGAGGATGGCGCCGATGCATCGGTACTGGTAGGCGCAGGGTCGCACCCGGTGGCGCTGGCCGACGGCCAGCTTGCGGGGGAGGTCGGGGTCGGCGATGAGGGGCCGCCCCATGGCGATGACGTCGGCGACGCCACTGGCCAGCGCCTGCTCCGCGGCCTCTGGCGTCAGCCGACCCATGGCGATCACCGGCACCCTCAGCTCGCGCCGTACCGTGCCGGCATGGCCGAGCAGGGCCCCGGGCACGTGCGGGGTGTGACCGTCGGTGATCCCCGTCGCCACCATCGGCTCGCCGTAGGCGGTGACGTGGATGGCGTCGAGACCGGCGTCGACCCCCAGGCCCATGGTGATCAGCGCGTCCTCCAGGCGCTGCCCGGGAGCGCGGTGGGCCTCGTGGGCGCCGACCCGAGCCCACAGCGGGTACGTCGGTCCCACCTCGGCTCGCACGGCTCGGATCACCGTGGTGAACAGCTCGGCGCGTCGCGCGTCGGACCCGCCCCAGCGGTCGGTCCGCCGGTTGCTGTGCGGGGAGAGGAAGGCGTGCAGCAGGTAGCCGTGACCGGCGTGGAGCTCGATCGCGTCGAACCCGGCCGCCCGAGCGCGGGCGGCGCTGTCAACGAACTGCGCCACCACGCCGTCGAGGTCCGCGTCGGTGGCTTCCTGCACCCGGTAGGCGGACTCCGGGGAGGCGAAGGGCGCCATGAGCGCCGCCGCCTCCTCGGCGGTCACCATTCCCGAGAGGGCGTCGGGGGCGGGTGGCCGCTTCCGGGTCGGTACCAGCAGCGGACGCCCCTCCGCGATGTCAAGGAGGCTGTTGGCAGCGCCGTGCACGAGCTGGGCGGCGATGGCGGCACCGTGACGGTGGGCGTCGTCGACGAGGCGGCGGAGACCGGGCAGGTGGGTGTCGTCGGAGCCGGCGATCTGCCGCCGGTCGAACGAGCCGCTCGGGTAGGCGATGGCCACCGACCCGACGATGACAAGCCCCGTGCCGCCGCGAGCCCGGGCCTCGAACCAGGCCGCCTGGGCGTCGCCGACGGTGCCATCGTCCTCGGCCAGGTTCACGCCCATCGGGCACATGGCGATCCGGTTCCGCAGCTCGAGGGATCCGATGCGGCCGGCCGCCAACAGGTGCGGGAACGCCGTCACCGCAGCTGGTCGGTGTAGGTGTCGGTGCCGGGGATCGTCGGGATGAACGGTGCCGTCCAGAGCATCTCGCCCACGCCGTCGGCCCGGAGGCGTGCGGCCGCTGCGCGCTGCTCGGCCCACCAGGTGCCGGGCGCCGCGGTCGTGAACGACAGGTTGAGCAGGCAGCCGTCGAGGCGGTCGTGGCCCTGTTGGCTCACGGGCGCGTCGGGAGGCAGCGGGATGGGCGTGAAGCCCAGCTCGAGCTCCGGTGCGAAGGTGCGCTCGACGTAGGACGCGAGCTGGCCGGCGTCGACCCCCGAACTCGGACGGACCAGGGTCGCGGTCAGGCCGCCGAAGGGGTGGTCGAGGGCCAGCTCGGCGGGCACCGCGCCGTCGTCGGCGGCGGCGGTGGCCGTCGACGTGTGCCGATACAGCAGCGTGTGGATGTGGTCCCGCGCGGCGAACATGCGCCCGTTGGCGTGCAGCCACTGCACCTGGCGGAGGGCCCAGTCGACGTGGTCGTCGTGGTGCCCGTCGAGGATCCAGTAGATCGCCAGGTACGAGCCGAGGTCCATGCCGCCGAACAGCTCGGACTCGGCGCCGAAGCGGAGGTCCTTCAGCGCCCGGGTGGCGACGTAGCGACGGCCGGCGAACAGCCACGGCCCCACCATGCAGCCGGCGTAGAAGTGGTCGCGCTCGTACCAGCGGTTGTAGGCCACCTCGTGCCCGGGGTGCGGCTCCACCAACGTGAACAGCATCGACCCCAGCCGCACCTCGCCCCCGATGTCGCTCACGGCGGCGGAGCCTACGATCCGCCGATGCCCGGTGATGACGTCGTGCGCATCGTCCCCATCCTGACCGCTCGCGAGCTGTCGCCGATGGTCGCCTTCTACGAGCAGCTCGGCCTGCGGGTCACCGCCGACCATGGCGACTACGTGCTCCTTGGCACCGATGCCGTCGAGGTCCACGTCTCGCAGTGGGACGACCACGATCCGCTGACCACGGCCAACATGCTGTACCTGCACGGGTGCGTGACGCCGGTGCCACCTATGCCCGCCTCCGGGACGAGCTGGCCGCCGAGGGTCGCCTCTACCTGGCGCCGGCGTCGGGCGTCACCGATGAGCACCTGGCCGACCTGTGCGCGCTCGAGGAGGCGGGGTCGAACGTGACCCGCCTGCACGAGATCGAGGTGAAGCCATGGGGCCAGCAGGAGTTCGCGATCATCGACCCGGCCGGCACCTTGGTCCGGGTCGGCTCGCCCGCCTCGTGACCGATCGGCGCCGGATCTACCTCGATGGCAACTCGCTCGGCCCGCCCTCGCCCAGCATCATCGACGCGCTGCAGGCGCTGGTCGACCAGTGGGAGCGCGAGCTCATCGGCGGCTGGAACGCAGGCTGGTGGGACCTGCCGGTGACGGTCGGGGACCGCATCGCTCCGCTCCTCGGCGCCGGCCCGGGCCAGGTGGTGGTGGGTGACAGCACCACCGTGCTGTGGTTCAAGCTGGTCACCGCCGCCCTGCGGCTCCGGTCCCGGCGGTCGACGATCGTCACGCAGACCGACGGCTTCCCGACCGACCGCCACGTCCTCGACACCCTGGGAGCGCGCGTGGTCGCGGTGGCCGCCGACGACCTGGCCGACGCCCTCGGCCCGGACGCCGCGGTCCTTGCGCTCACCCACGTCGACTACCGCACCGGTCGCCGCCTCGACCTGGCTGGGCTCACCGCCGCCGCCCACGAGGCTGGCGCGGTCGTGGTCTGGGACCTGTCGCACTCGGTCGGTGCCATGGATCTGCACCTTGACGCCGCGGGGGTCGACCTGGCCGTCGGCTGCACCTACAAGTACCTCAACGGCGGCCCCGGCTCGCCTGCGTTCGCCTACGTCGCCGAGCGCCACCTGCGGTCGCTCGACCAGCCCATCCCCGGCTGGGTGGGCCACGCCGACCCGTTCTCCATGGCAGAGGCCCACGTCCCCGCTGCGGGGATCCGCCGCGTCCTCTCCGGTACCCCGTCGGTTCTCGCCCTCGTCGCGCTGGCAGCGGCCCTCAACGCCTTCGACGACGTCGACATGGAAGTCCTCCGAACCCGCAGCCTCGACCTCACCGACCGATGCATCCGGCGAGCCGACGAGCTCCAGCTCGAGACCGTCACCCCACGCGGCGCCGAGTCGCGCGGCAGCCATGTGTCCCTCCGCCACGAGCACGCCTGGGCCGTCGTGCAGGCGCTCATCGAGGCCGGCGTCATCGGCGACTTCCGCCCCCCGGACCTGATCCGCTTGGGCCTTGCCCCCCTCCACGCCACCGTGGCCGACGTCGACGAGGCCATGACCCGCCTGGCGGAGGTCCTCCGCACCCAGTCATGGCGCCGATGGCTCGACGCCGACCGCCCCACCGTCACCTGACCGTGTCGAAGCCTCGTGGTGTCGGGGTGAACGGCGAGGGCTACCTCGTCGGTACCGGCGACCTCGTTCAGGGCTGCGTCGTGGTGGTGGTCTCGGCCACCGTGGTGGTGGTGGTCTCGACCGGCACGGTGGTCGTGGTTGCACCGCGCTTGGAGGCCGGGTCCTCCTCCTCGGCGTCGTCGGGCTCGACCTCGGCGTCATCGGGCTCGTCGGCGTCGTCGGGACCGCAGGTCGCCTCGCGTTCGGCGCGGGCCACGTCCTTTGCCTCGGTGTCGAGGTGGGCTCCTGCCCACGGCGGCGGACCCGTGCAGGGATCCCCGTCGCGGTCGGGGCCCGCGCCGGGCGCGACACCGTCTTCCTTGTCGTTCCCGTTGCCCTTGCTGGAGTGCACCGGCTTGCCGCAGTCGGAGTGGGCGGCGGCGCGGACGTCACCACCGGAGGCGTCGACGGCGGAGACGTACTCCCCGTGGTTGCGGTAGCTGGTGCCATCGGGACAGCCTTCGGTGCTGCGAGGCACACTGATCCCGACCGCGCCGAGCGTGTCATGGGCGACGTCTTGGGCGGGCGCCGGCAGCGACCCGGCGGCCGCGAGGGCGGTGCTGCCCGCGAAGAACCCGGCGAGCGACGCGAGGGCGACGGCCTTCCACCCGAAGCGAGCTCGCGTCGGTCCGGACACGGCCTGGGCGATGGAGTGGCGGTGGGTAGCCTCGACGTCGGGTGCGATCGGTACTTGCCCGAGCCGGCCCAGCCGGCCCTCGAGGTCGTCAGTGCTCATGACCCCTACAGCGCCTCCGGCGGCTCCGCGGATACGGCCAGGCGCAGGTTCTCCAAGGCCCGGTGCTGGAGAGCCTTGGTGGCGCCCACCGACCGCCGGGTCAGGCGGGCGACGTCGTCGAGCGGGAGATCGGCGACGAACCTCAGCGCGACCACCTCCCGCTGGTCCTCGGTCAGCTGGAGGAGCGCCCCGACGAGCACCGGGTCGAGGGGCTCCGCAGCCGGCACGGCCGGCTGGTCCGGCACCTCGGCGCCCGAGGAGCGGGGTCGCCGGCGAGCTCGTCGCGCGGCGTCGATGGCCCGGTTCCGGGCGATCGTGAACACCCAACGCCGGACTGCGATCTCGTCCTCGGCGTTACGGAACCGGCGAAGGTCCCTCGCCACCTGGAGGAAGACCTCGCCGGCGACGTCCTCGGGATCCGGCACGCCTCGGGCTCGGAGGTAGCCGACCACGCGCTGGGCAAGCGCCACGTAGACCTCCTCCGGGGTCACCGGTCGCGTCGGACCGGATGTTGCCGCAGCGTCGAAGGGGGTCCCGATCCCCCATCTTGACCCATGCCGCTCCATGGCCGACTCACCGGCGCTCGCCGCCCCCTACCGCCTGGTGTGACGACGCGAGGCTAGGTCGTGATGCCGTAGCGCTCGAGGCCGAAGGCGCGGATGGCGTTGCCGCGGAGGAACTTCCAGGTCTCCTCCTCGGAGAGGCCGGCCTGCGTGCAGATGTCGTTGGCGACCTTCTTGGAGTGCGGGAAGGTGCTGTCGGCGTGGGGGTAGTCGGTCTCGAAGCAGATCTGGTCCATGCCGATGGCGTCGCGGTTCTTGAGGCCCGTCTCGTCATCGAACACGCAGCCGTAGATGCGGTGGTGGATGTAGCTCGACGGCTTCTGGGGCAGGGACGTGCCGAAGGAGTTGTCACCCCGCTCGGCCCAGAGCTTGTCGGCCCGCTCGATGACGTAGGGCATCCAACCGACCTGGCCCTCGGAGTAGGCGATCACCAGCTGGGGGAAGCGCTCCATGGTGCCGGAGAAGATGTAGTCGAGCATCGAGCCCATGGCGTTGGAGAACGTGAGGGTGGAGCTCACGATGAACGGCGCGTCGGGGGAGGTGGCCGGCATGCGCGACGACGAGCCGATGTGCATGCAGACGACGGTGCCGGTGTCCTGGCAGGCCTGGAAGAACGGATCCCAGTGGCGGCCCTTGTCGTGCACCGACGGCAGGCCGAGGGGGTGCGGGTTCTCGGAGAAGGTGACGGCGAAGCAGCCTCTGTCCGCGTTGCGGCGCACCTCGGCGGCCGCAAGCTGCGGGTCCCACAGCGGGATCATCCCGAGGGGGATCAGGCGGCCCTTGCCGTCGCCGCCGCACCACTCGTCGATCATCCAGTCGTTGTAGGCCTGCACGCAGAGCAGGGCCAGGTCCTTGTCCTTGCGCTCGTAGAAGGCTTGCCCGCAGAAGCGCGGCAGTGTGTTGGGGAAGCAGATCGAGGCCTCGACGTGGTTGGCCGTCATGTCGGTCAGCCGATCCTCCTGGATCCAGCAACCGGGTCGGATCTCGTCGAAGGTGACCGGGGTGACGTCGAGGTCCTCGAAGTCGAGCGCGGCGCTCAGCTTGGGAAACGGGTAGACGAGGTCGTCGTAGAGCCACCAGTCGCACGGCTCGCCGCCGTCCACTCCCTTCTCGTAGGAGAACACCCCGCCTTCGAAGCTGAACTGGGCGGTGTCCCGCACGACGCGTGGCCAGCGGTCGAGGTACTTCTTCGGGAGCCGGTCGCTCCAGAGCGTGGGCGGCTCCACCACGTGGTCGTCGACCGAGATGATGAGCGGCAGGTCCTGGGCCATGGTGCGATACTAGAACGTGTTCTAGTTCCTGTCAGTCGAGCAGGGCCAGGACGTCGTCCGGCTGATCGAGGACCAGCTCGCCCGGCCGGGCGCCCTGGAGGGCACGCGGGTTCCAGCCCGCCAGCGCGAAGTCGACCCCCGCCAGCTCCGCACACGCGCGGTCGTGGTCGGTGTCGCCGACGAAGAGCGCATCGCCGGGCGCCAGCTCGAGGGCGAGCAGCACTGGGTCGAGCGCCTTTGGTCGGCCGCCGAAGTCATCGGAGAACCGTGCCACGGTGGGGTGCCAACCGAGTCGGGCCAGCTCCCGCTCGCCGGAGTCGCGCAGCTTGTTGGAGCAGAGTCCCCACCCGGGGAGCCGGTGGATGAGGTGGTCGATGCCCGGGAACGGCATGGCCGCCGACGCGTCGTAGAGCTCGAGGTAGTCGGCCACGGTGACGCCGGCCTGGTCACACGCCACGCTCAGCGGCAGGCCGAGCGGGGGCACCGCCTGCGCCTCGATCCCGAGCGCGGTGTACGGGGCCAGCAGCGCGGCGTCGGAGTCGACGAGGGTGCCATCGAAGTCGAAGAGCGCCATGCGTCGACGAGCGCTCACCCCACCAGTGTGGCTGCCGAGCAGGGCTACTCGGCGCGCGGCGCGCGGCGAGTCTCCTCGTCGCGCTCCACCGAGGTGTCGGTGTCGACGTCGGGGTCCATCTCGTCGGCATCGTTGCGCATGGACTGGACGTCCCGCTGGGCAGCCTCGGCGTCGAAGCGCTGCTTCTCGGCGGCCAGACGCTCCCGCTCGGCTCGGGCGGCCCGCTCGTCGGCCTCCGCGATCAGGAGGTTGGCGTCGACGGCGGCGACGTCGGCGATGTCACGCGTCTGGGACGCGCTGTACCGGGCCTCCTCCTGCTGGGTGGCGGCGCGGCGTCGGGCGGCCAGGGCGACCAGTACCACGATGACGACCACGACCGCGACGATGAGGATGATGAGTGCAGTGTCCATGGCGGACCTGTACCCAGGTTCGTGACGTCCGACACCGCCTCGACTGAAGACGACTACCGTCCGACTCGTGGCGGAGCTGGCACGTCTGAGCCGTGATGAGGCCGCGGTGGACGCCGTCGTCGACCTGCTCGAGCGCGACGGTGCGGTCGTGGTCGAGCGGTTCCTCGCCGAGTCGAAGGTGGCCGAGCTGCGGGCGGAGCTGGCCCCGCACCGGGAGCAGACCCCGTCGGGTCGCAACGACTTCGAGGGGTTCGACACCCGGCGGATCTACGCGCTGTTCGCCAAGACCCGAGGCTTCGACGAGCTGGCCACCGATCCGCTGCTGCTCGGCGTGCTCGACGCCGTCCTCGGCCACTACCAGCTGAGCGGGCCGGTGGGGATCGACATCGGTCCGGGCGAGTCGCCGCAGGGGCTGCACCGGGACGATGTCGTCTACCCGATCCCATGGCCGCACCAGCAGGTCGTCCTCAACACCATGTGGGCGCTGGACGACTTCACCGCCGACAACGGGGCCACCGTGGTCCTGCCCGCCAGCCACCGCTCGGCGCCCTCGGACATGCCGCCGGCGTCGGAGGTGGTGACGGCCACGATGCCGGCGGGCTCGGTGATGTTCTACGTCGGCACGGTGTGGCATGGCGGCGGCGCCAACCGCACCGACCAGCGACGCCTGGGGGTGATCCTCGAGTACGTCGCGTCCTGGCTGCGGGCGCAGGAGAACCACGTGACGGCCGTGCCGGTCGACGTGATGAGGACGCTGTCGCCACGCCTGCAGGAGCTCCTCGGCTACAACATCCACCCGCCGTTCCTGGGCTACGTCGACGGGCGCCACCCCCGTCGGGCTCTAGGCGCTCGCCCCTAGCCGCGCGGTCGCTGCGGTTGGAGGTCGAACGCCACGGCGAGGCCGTTCACCAGCCACC
>JBDSUN010000288.1:0-5211 GCA_039927735.1 Acidimicrobiales bacterium
CGGTGGTCGTGGCGGCGGGGCCGCTCTGGATCGTGGTGACTGGCCCGGTGACCTGCCAGCTCCACGCGGTGGGGTTGCCGAAGCCGCCTGCCGCGTCGGTGGCGCGCACCTCGAGGCGGCGGGACCCCGAGTCGATCCCGGTCAGGGAGTACGGGCTGGCGCACGGCTCCTGTGGAGCCCCGTCGAGCGAGCACGCGAACGACGCGTCTGCGCGGCTGCTGCTGAAGCTGAAGGTCGCGGCCGTGGCATCGGTCACGCTGGGCGGTCCGTCGGTGATCGACACGACTGCGGTCGGGTTGAAGTACGGGTCGGCGCCGATCTCCACATAGGCGGCGAGAGATTCCGGCGTGGTGTCGACATACCGAGGACACCCAGGGTTGGTACCCGTGTTGAACCAGGAGACGCCCTTGATCTCCGGCCAGCTCTTCCACGTGGCGGCGCCGTCGCGGATCCACTGCGCCTTGCGGTTCGGGTCCAGCGGGTCCTCTCCCGATGCCCACTCGGCCACGATCATCGCCTTGTTGTGGGCGACGCCGTAGTCGTGGAAGTCGGTGAAGACGTTCCGAACGTTTGCCCACGGACTGCCCCCGAAGCCGTTGCAGCCGTACCAGTTGTACCCGTCGGCCCCCAGGATGTCGACGTAGGCATCCCCTGGGTACCAGCGGTCGGCCTCCGCCAGCTTGAAGGTGATGGCCATGAGCACGAGCCCGAAGCTCACGTTGGTGACCTCGTTCGCGAGGAACCGGTCGTGGATGTAGCGGAAGGCGGCCTGGAACTCCTCGGGGGTGCCCGCCTTCTCGCCGGTGGTGTTGTTGCCGTTGTTCGGCTCGTGGTTGAAGACGAACACCAGCGGCGCCCCGAACGCCTTCAGCGCCGCGGCCTTGGCGTCGATGTCCACGTCGTAGACGCCCGCGGCGATGTCCGCCCACTTGACGAAGGTGCCGTCCGCTCGACCTGTGTTCCAGCTCATGACCAGGGTGCGGCCCTGGTCACGCGACCACTCGTCGTCCGCGTTCGGGAACACCGCGTCCCAGCGGTAGAAGACGCGTTCGAGCGCCATCACCCGTCCGGTGTTCGCCTCGAAGGTCTGCACGGCCGTGCGACGATCCGGGCCGGTGTGGGCGTCAGCAGGCACGTGCGAGCCGAACAGCGCACCGTCGTCCGGCAGGAACACGGGGCCGTGCGGTGGTGCGGGCTGGGCGGCCGTCGAGATGCTCGCCGCCACCGAGCTCCGAGTGCCCGCCCCTGCCTGCGCCTGGGCTGGGAGCACCGCGGCGGCGAGTGCCGCCACCACCATCCAGACGAGGCCACTCCTGGCGCGGATCACAGGACCGTCCAGGTCCAGGTCGTGGGCGTGCTCGAGTTCCAGGCCTTGTCGTAGCCCTGCAACGAGAAGGTGTGCACCCCGGGTGCGAGGCCGTAGAAGGTCGTCGTCGAGGCGCACTTGCCGACGAGCACGTTCGACCCGTCGAGGGCGCAGTTCCGGCCCCGGTCGGCGTCGAGCGGCTCGTTCGCCGAGATCGTGAACTGGATCGACGTGCTCGAAGTGACGCTCCCGTTCGGCACGGTGGCCCCCACGCTCATCACCGGCGGGGTGCGGTCGACCTTCCAGGTCTTCGTGGTCGTCTTGGCCAGCGCCAGGGTGTTGGTAGCAGTCACCGCGAGGGTGTGGGAGCCCTCGGTCATGCCGGTGACGGCCAGGTACCCCGTGCTGCAGTCGACCGGGACCTGCGAATCGACCGTGCAGGTGACGGGGCCCCCGAGTGACTCGTCGGCATAGAAGACGAACTGCTCATCCGGTGCCCGAGTCTGCGGGACGGGGGCGTCGAGGAAGCTGAAGACGGGCCCGGTGTGGTCAACGGTCCACGATCGAGCGCCGGGGACCGAGCTCGGGGTGCCGCCGCCGTCGATCGAGCGCACCTCGAACACCCGCTTGGCGTCAGCGAGGTTGCTGTACACGGTCGGCGACGTGCAGGGCGTCCAAGCTCCTGGGCTCCCCAGCACACCGGTCCGGCACTCGAACGTGACGCCCGGTGTGGTGCTCTTGAACTTGAACGTGGCCCTCTTGGTCTTGGTGATGCCCGATGGGCCGCTCGTCAGGCTGACGTTGGGTCCTGCGGCGCTGACCGTCACCGTGCGCGCCGCCGGTGAAGGGTCGGTTGCTCCCGTCTCGTCGGTGGCCCGGACCTCGATCAGGTGGGTCCCGTCCACCAGCGCGGCGGGCACGAAGGAGCCGTCATCGCAGCGCGTCCAGGCACCCAGCTGCCCGTTGCTCGTGACGCGGCACTCGAACCGCGAGCGGAACGACTTCCCGAAGAACGTGAACGCCGGCAAGCGGGTGCTGATCGCGCCGCTGGGCCCGGTGACGATCGTCGTGTCCGGCGGCGCCGGGGCCCGCTCGAGCTCGAGCCGCGCCGCCAGCGTGGCCTCCACCTCCGCGGCCTCAGGCTGACCGTGCAGGTTCACGAGCTCGTAGGGGTCGAGGAGGAGGTCGTAGAGCTCGACCTCGCCCGTCAGGTACTCTGTGTACTTGTACCGGTCCTCGACGATCGCGAAGTAGCTCGGCGGCTCGGACTGGACGAACTGGAGGGTGTTGGGGTCGCACGGATACTGCGCTCCCTGGCATCCCTCCACCGGATAGGCATCTCGAAGCGTGGCCGCCTCGCCGGTGAGGAGGGGCACGAGCGAGCTGCCGTCGGCGTTCCACTCGATGCCGGCGAGCTCTGCGATCGTGGGTGCGAGGTCGACGTTGCCGACCAGCGCGGCGCTGGAAAACGGCGCGGTCGTCGGGACAAGGGCGGGGTAGCGGATGACGAAGGGGACGTGCACCGCCTCCTCGTAGGGCAGCTTCTTTGCGTTGCGGCCGTGCTCGCCGTAGAGGTAGCCGTTGTCCGACATGTAGATGACGATCGTGTCCTGGGCCCGATCGCCGAGGCCGGCGAGCAGCGAGGCGACTGCGCCGTCGAGGCACATCGCCGCTTGCGTCATGACCTCGTGCTGGTTGTCGAACTGCGCGACCTCGGCAGGCCCGAGCGGCCCGCGCACCATGTAGGCCGGCTTCCCGGAGCTCGTGGTGTCCTCGTTGTAGGACGGTGGCCGATTCGGAGCGATCGGGATGCTGGCACACCGCGGGTCGTCAGCCGGCAGGTGCGGGCTGGTCGGGGTGTAGAGCGCGAAGAACGGTTGGTCCACCGGGGTGGAAGCGATGAAGCTGGTCGTGTAGTCGGCCAGGATGTCCGCGGTGTAGCCGGTGCGCTCGGTCCACGTGCCGTTCACGTTCAGAAAGGGGTCGACGAGTGAGTAGTCCGACGGCGGAGCGCTCGAGCAGACCCACTGGTCGAACTCCGCCCGCGGGTCGCACGTCTCGCTGTTCAGGTACTTGCCGGTCAGGCTCGTGCGGTAGCCGTTGTCGTGCAGCGCGTGCACGAGGGTGGGCCGGAGCATCCGCGTGACCTGGTTGTCGATGCCGGTGTGGTGCTCGAACAGCCCGGTGAGCGTCTGGACGCGCGACGGACAGCACAGGGAGTCGTTGACGTACGCCCGGTCGAAGCTGACGCCTTGGTCGACGACCTCGGAGAACACCGTGGGCATGAGGCCACGGCCCCAGGTCTCGTAGCTCTGGTCGTCGCTCATGATGAGGAGCACGTTCGGCCGGGGGGCGGCCACGGCCGTCGTGGCCCCCAGCGCCTCGCCCCGGGATGACACCGGCACGGCGATCGCAACGGCCAGAAGCCCGAGCGCGCCAAGCGCCTTGCCCCGCTTAGATGCCTCAACCCACCTCGCCCCGGAGTGCGCTACCACGCGTCTCTCTTCGCCCGAACCGCCCCAGCCGCCATGGTAGGGACCAACTGACCATATACCGGCGTGCTCCGCGCGCCTAGGCCCTATCAGGCAGGTTGTGCTGGCCGCCGTGGACAAATGGCGCATCGTGCCCCGAACGCCTGCCAACGCTGCGGGCAGCTCGATCTCGTGGTGCTGGCGGGCCGCTCCCTACGAGACGCGCCTCCACGAGACCGTGACGGTCTTGCCCACGTTGCCAGCGGCATCGGTGGCGTAGACGGCCAGCTTGTGGCTGCCCAGGGCGATCCCGGAGTAGCTCACGGTCGTGCCGCACACGGTCGCCGTGGCGGCGTCGAGCGAGCACTTCAGCACCGTGCTCGGCTCGCTGACGGTGATCGTGAACGTCGGGCTGCTCGTCGTCGACGCGTCTGAGGGAACCGAGATCGAGACGGTCGGCTTCGTGGCGTCGATCGTCCAGGCCCACCGGGTCGTCGCGGAGTAGTTGCCGGCCGCATCCTTCGCTCGCACGTCGAGCGTGTGGGCGCCGTCGGGCATCCAGGTGTAAGTCTTGGGGGAGGTGCAGCTGACGAGCGCACCGAGGTCCTTGGAGCACGAGAAGCTGCTCCCGGGTTCGGTGCTCGAGAAGGAGAACGTCGGGGTCGCGTCGTTCGACAGGGCGGGTGGGCCCGTGTTGATCGCCGCGCTCGGCGCGACGGTGTCGACCGTCCAGCTCACCTTCACGAGCGGAGACGGGTTGCCCGCGGCGTCGTAGGCCCTCGCGGAGATGACGTGGGGGCCGTCGCTGAGGCCGACGTAGTCGACCCACACCCCGCACGTGGCCATGGTCGCTCTGTCGAGCGCACAGGTGAGGGTGCCGCCTTCGGGCTCGCTCGTCACGAGCTTCACCGTCTCAGATGCGGTGCTGCTGTACACGGGTGGGGCGTAGTCGATGGTCAGGACTGGCGCCGTCGTGTCGACCGTCCATGCGTGGAGAACGGAGCTCGACATGCCGCTGGGGCCGTCGATCCCCGTGACCTTCAAGGCGTGGGCACCATCGCTGAGGCCGGTGACCGTGAACCCGCTGGAGCAGGCCTGGGCCGCCTGGGCGTCGACGGCGCAGGTGAAGGAGGCGGGGCGGTTGGCGCTGAAGGCGAAGCTCGCCTGGGGAGAAGCCGATAGGTCGGCCGGGGATGAGTCGATCGTCACGAGCGGCGGCGGCGGGTTGAAGTAGGGGTCGTTGGCCATCGTCGCGAACGCGGCCAGCGAGGACGCGGACGTGTCGATCCACCAGTCACACGCCTGCGGCGCGCCGTTGTCGTACCAGGACACGACCTTGACCTCCGGCCAGCCCTTTAGCGTGGTGGCGGCATCGGCGATCCATTGCGCCTTTCGACCGCTGACCGCGGGATCTTCGGTCGATCCCCACTCGGC
>JBDSUN010000289.1:0-3275 GCA_039927735.1 Acidimicrobiales bacterium
GGCGAGCGACACCGTGGCGGGCCTCGTGCTCGTGGCCGCCTACCCACAGGACTGGGGCGACGTCGTGCCCGTGGAGGCCTGGATCAACACGGTGGGCACGCGCCGGACCTACCGCGGCAAGGGTGTCGCCCGCTGGCTGATGGCCGAGACGCACCGGCGCATCGCCACCGCCGACGAGGGCTACGAGCGCGCCATCCTCGGTGTCGACGCCGAGAACCCCACCGGCGCCCTCGCCCTCTACCGCAGCCAGGGCTACGAGGCCGTCCGCTCGGTCACGGCCCTGAACCGAGCTGTGCCATAGCTCTCGATGCGGACTCCGCGCTCAGTCGTCCATGGACAGCATGCGGCGGGCGTTGCCTCGCATGATCTTCTCGACGACGTCGGGGGCGACGCCCTCCATGAGCTTGGTGGCGACGGCCTTGGTGTCGGGCCAGGTCGAGTCGGTGTGGGGGTAGTCGGTCTCGAAGGTGATGTTGTCCTCACCGACCTTGTCGAGCGAGTCGATCCCATGCTGGTCCCGGAAGAAGCAGCCGAACATCTGCCGGTAGTAGTAGGTCGACGGCGGCTCCGGGATGAGGTCGGCCACGCCGCCCCACGCCCGGTGCTCCTCCCAGACCGTGTCGGCCCGCTCGAGGATGTACGGGATCCAGCCGATCTGGCCCTCGCTGTAGGCGAGCTTGACGTCGGGGAACTGCACGAGCTTCCCGGAGAAGAGCCAGTCGCTCATGGAGGCCATGGCGTTGCCGAACGACAACGTCGCCGCGACGGCGACCGGCGCGTCACCGGACGTCGCCGGCATGCGCGACGACGAGCCGATGTGCATGCAGATGACCGTCTTGGTGTCCTGGCAGGCGGCGATGAACGGGTCCCACTCGCCGGAGTGGATCGAGGGCAGGCCGAGGTGCGGCGGGATCTCGCTGAAGCAGACGGCGCGGGCGCCGCGCTCGGCGTTGCGGACGACCTCCTTGGCAGCGAGCGTGGCGTCCCAGAGCGGGATGATCGGAAGAGGGAGGAGCTGCCCGTCGGAGTCGCCGCACCACTCCTCGACCATCCAGTCGTTGTAGGCGTAGACGCAGGCCTCGCCGAGCTCGCGGTCCTTGGCCTCGGTGAAGGTCTGGCCGCAGAAGCGGGGAAACGAGGGGAAGCACAGCGAGGCCTCGACGTGGTTCATCTGCATGTCCTCGACGCGGGCCTTCGGGTCGTAGCAGCCCGGGCGCATCTCGTCGTAGGTGATGGGGGACATGGTCATGTCGTCCCGGTCGAAGCCGACGGCGGCAACATGGCGCTTGTGGATGTAGACGAGGTCCTCGTACACCCAGCAGTCGGCCTGCGGGCCGTCGGCGTCGAAGGTCTGCTCGTACTGCCCGCCGCCGATGTGCTTCATGGTGCCGATCCCGCGTCGCTCGACGTGGGGGCCGGCCTCCCGGAACCGTTCGGGCAGCCACGTCTCCCACACATGAGGCGGCTCGACGACGTGGTCGTCGACGCTCACGATGGTGGGCAGCTCCCAGCCGGCGGGGCGATCCTCCGTGGGTGGGTCCGTGATGGTCATGCGTGGCGCTCCATCCAAATCTGACGGTGTGTCAGATCCTAGGGGCCGAGCGGACGCTGCACCATCTCCGCTCCCTCGACCCGCCGGGTGGGGGGTTCGGCGGCGGCGCGCTCCGAAGCCAGCAGCCGGACGGTGGAGGTGCGTCGGGTCTGCTCGGCGGCGGCGATGGCGGCGTCGTACTGGGCGGTCGCCGCCGCCGGGTCGCCTCGGCGCCACGCCAGCCGGGCCTGCTCGGCCGTCCACTGGAGATCGAGATCGGGATCCGCGGAGCGGTCGACACGGCCGAGGTGGGCCTCGGAGCCGGTCAAGTCCCCGGCCAGCCCCGCCGCTCGAGCCTGGGTGAGCGCGAGCATGGACGACACGACCGGGTCGTGGACGCCCGCGCGGGCGACGAGGTCGGCGCCGAGCCCAGCGACCCGGGCCGCGGCGGTGGCGTCCCGCAGCTCGACGAGCACGTCGGCCGCCCAGGCCATTCCGATGGCTGCGTTCATCAGGGTTCCGACATCGTCGGGTGGCAGGGCGCCGGCCAGATCGGCGACGGCGACGCTGAGGAGCTGGGCGGCGGCCGATCCGTCACCGCGCAGCAGGGCTGCCCGAGCCCGCAGCGCCTGGTGCTGGAGACGGCCCACCGGGTCGTCCGGGACGCGCTGCAGGTGGCGCTCGGCGGTGTCCGGGTCGTCGCGCTCGAGGGCGATCTGGGCCAGCGCCCGGGTGATGGCGCCGAGCCAGGGCTGCTCGGGGGCGGGCTCGCTGATGCGTCGCGCCTCGTCGAGCACCAGGACGGCCTGCTCGAGGTCACGTTGCCCCCACAGCTCGGCGCCACGGCGGTAGCGCCGCTCAGCCTGCTCGGCCGGGTCAGTCATCGGACGCACGGGTGGCGGGCACGTCGAGACGGTAGCCAAGCCCCGTCACGTCCCTGACCTGACGGGGTGTCAGATAGGGTCCGAACCATGCCGCTCGACCTGGCCGCGCTGGTGGACCCTGGTCACACGGCCATCGTCACCTCGGAGGTGCAGAACGGGGTGGTCGGGGAGCGGTCAGCCCTCCCGGCCCTGGCGGAAGCGGCTGCGGCCGAGATGGTGCCCAGCCTCGCCCGATTGCTGCCGGTGGCCCGAGCCGCCGGGGTGCAGGTCGTCCACTGCACGGCCTACCGGCGCGCCGACGGCAAGGGCGCCAACCACAACGCCCGGCTGTTCATGGGGGTGCGCCGATCGCCCGTGACCCTCCTGCCCGGAACGGTCGAGGTGGAGGTGGTGCCGGAGCTGGGTCCGGAGCCGGACGACCTCGTCCTCACTCGCACCCACGGCCTCAGCCCCATGGCCGGCACCGACCTCGACCCCGTCCTGCGCAACCTCGGCATCACCACCATCGTGGTCACCGGTGTGTCGGTGAACGTGGCCATCGCCAACCTGGTGATGGATGCCGTGAACCTCGGCTACGACGTGGTGCTGCCGCGCGACGCCGTCTGCGGCATCCCGTCCACCTACGCCGACGCCGTGATCGACAACACCCTCGCCCTCCTCGCCGCCATCACCACCACGGATGACCTCGTGGGCTTCTGGACGAGCTGACCCGATGCCAGCGATGGAGACGGGCATCCGAGGTGACCTCGAGTGGGTCACGATCCCGGCGCTGGTGCGCTCGGCGGCGGCGCGCTTCGGCGACGCCGAGGCGGTGGTGGACGGGGACGTGCGGCTCACCTTCATCGAGCTGGCGGCGGCCG
>JBDSUN010000290.1:0-21325 GCA_039927735.1 Acidimicrobiales bacterium
GCACGGCGACGAGGCCCGTCAGCCGCTCGGCGGAGAAGAGGGCGAGCTCTGACTCCACCCGTTCCCAACCGCCGGTGGCTGCCAGGCCGTCAACCTCGACGAGGAGGGTGCCATCGGCTTCCGAGCGCACCGCCACCATGCGAGTCGGCCGTCGCACCGGATCGGCAACCGGCTCGAGACCCATGGTCGGCCAGCGCTGCTCCAGGTGCGATGCCTGGCTGGCGGGGCTGAAGATCTCGATGATGGCACCATCCTGAGCCAGGCCGAAGCGGCGTGTCGGCTCCGCCTCCGTCACCTCCGGATCCCCATCAGATGCTGCTCCATGGGCGCTGACCGTAGGACCCCCACGATGAGTCTGTGGTTCCTGGGGCTCGTGGGATAGACTCCTCCAAACAAAGTTGTCGGTGGGGCGGCCTATTGGGAGCACGACGAACCAGATGCGGTTGCAACCACGGAACGACCTGCGCGTTGACGAGCTCGCGGACGACATCCTCGTGCTGGACGCCACCGGCGGCGTCGCGCACCAGCTGAGCGGCGACGCCGCAGAGGCTCTCCGCCTGGCGCAGGACGGCGTCGAGCAGGGGGCGATTCCCGCCAACCTCCAGCCCGCGATGCAGTCCCTCATCGAGGCCGGCATCGTCGAGTCATCCGGCTGGAGCCGCCGCAAGATGCTCCTCGCCGGCGGCGTAGGCCTGGCTACAGCGGGCGCCGGCATCGTCTCGATGTCGCTCCCCGCGGCCGCGCAAGCCGCGAGCTGCATCGCCGACCCCTACGAGCTCGACACGACGCCCGGCAGTCGTGACATCAGCTTCACCACCGGCCCCGGCATCACATCTGTAACCATCAACACATGGGGCGGCGGCGGTGGCGGCGGCACCGGGGGAGTCATGGGCGGTAACGACCCCGGCGGTCATGGTGGTGGGGGTGGTGCGTTCGCTCAGACGCAGGTCAGCGGCCTGATGGAGTGCACCACCTATGCGGCGATGATCACGGTCGGGGCCGGAGGCTCCGGAGCGACAGGTGCCAACATGACCGGCGGCGCCGGTGTCGACACGTCGGTGACCGGCGTTCTCGGGGTCACGCCCGTAGCGGTCTTGGCCGACGGTGGGCTCGGAGGATCTCCCACGGCCGGCGGCATGGGCGGCACCGAGGCCGGCAGCACCGGGACGCTCGAGAACGCCGGCGGTGCCGGCGGTGCCCCGGCACCCAGGGTTGGCGGCGGCGGTGGCGGCTCTGCCGGTGCGGGCAGTGACGGGGGCACGGGCATGACACCTGCGGGCGGCACAGCGGGCACTGGCAGCCCAGGAGGAGCCGTCGGTGGCGCAGGCGGTAATGGGAACAACGTCCCCGGCGCCAACGGGACGGCCCCGGGCGGCGGCGGCGGCGGCGGTGGTGGTCAGGGAGCGGCTGCCGGTAGCGGCGCCCCGGGCGGAGTGAGCGTCACCTTCCCGTAGCGAGACGAGCTCAGCGGATCGCGAGAGATGCGAAGAGGCCCCGCAGCCTCTCGAGCCCGCCCCGGACTCGGCGCTCGATGATCGTGAGTGCCTCGACGGGCTCCGGCACGAGAAGGCCGTCGTCCATGATCTGGCGTCGCTGCGCGGCGAGCGTCTGAAGCACCTGCTGGCTCAAGGCGGCTGGGTCCGGCTCCATCCCGTCCCAGAATGCCCCCAGTGCCAGCATCTCCACGTACTCAGAGCCGATCGCTGATCCGGTGGCCGGAGCGATGAGCGATCGGTGATCAGCACCATCCCGGTTCTCATGGATGAACGCCCGATTGAGCCGGCCAGCGCTGGCCACGCTCGAACCGCCTGGCAGCCGAGGGGCAACGGGTGCGGCGTAGCTGCCACCGACCAGCATCGACATCGTCGCCGCCGCGTCCGGCACGGTCAGCTCGGAACGGTGAGCGATGAGGTCCTCGATGCGAAGGGGCGCGCCGGCCAGGAGATCCACCAGCGGTCGGTAGTACGCCGCGTCGAGGGTGACCGAACCGACTGCTACCCCCACCGTTGCCCCGTCGCGAACCTCCTTGCCCAGACCGGTCACCTCCAGCGCTCGAAGCCAGCCTTCCTGCGAGAGCGCATCGGAGGGCGCCAGGCCTCGGCGAAAGAGATCTCGGCGCAGCGGGCGTTGGACGATGAGGTCTTGGAGCATCTGGCTGAGCTGCGGGTCGGGGGTGCCCGCCAGGATCGCCTGGAGGGCGGGCGGCGCCCAGTAGCTCTTCAGGTGATCCGTAGCGTTGACGGACCCGATGTGCGAGCACCTGGCGCTGGCCATCGCCTCCGCCACCTCGTCGAACATGAGGGGTCGGAAGTGCGAGCCCAGGTACTCGTGCACGGCGTAGCGCACGTCCGCGTGGCCCAGCGAGGCCAGCTGGGTGCTCTCATGCGGCCCGAGCGGGAAGTAGCGGGCCCCACCCTCGGCCAGCCCGTGGATGGCGTCCACCGCCTCCGGAAAGGCGAGGTCGAGGCGCCGAGGATCTGCCTCGGTGTGCAGGCGCATGGCTTCGGCGATCGGGACCATCGAGGCCCAGCCCGTCGGCACCTCGTAGCTGATGTAGGCGAGCCCGCCCGGGCGCAGCCGGCGCCGGATGAACTCGACGATGTGCTGCTGGTTCTGGGAGGAGACCCAGCTGTAGACGCCGTGCACCACGACCACGTCCACCTCCGTCGGGCCGATGCGATCGTCTCGGGCGACGTCCTCGAAGGAGGCCTCGTCGAACGTGCAGTGCGCCAGGCCGGCCTTCGCCGCCAGGGAGCGGGCGCGCTCGACGTGGGCAGGGTTGAAGTCGCACCCCCACACCTCGACCCCGTCGTTGGCGGCGGCCACCATGCACGCGGACAGGCCGCTCCCGCTGCCGAGCTCGGCCCAGACCAGGGTGCGCGACCGGTCGATCGGGGGCTGGCCGTTGAGCACGCAGGCCATCGAGAACCACGCCGGGCAGAGCTCGCTGGTGATCGGCTCGATGTAGGGCACATCCACCACATAGCCATCGCGCCATCCAGCGGCCGGGGCCGACGCACCCTGGGCCGGGATCATCGGACTCCGAGTCGAGCAAGGACGACCGGGTCGGTGGCGGCCGGCACGGCACCGCCGAGGGCCGGCACCGCAACGACGGGGGCACTGGCGCCGTGCCGGGCTTCGAGCGCAGCGTTCAGGCGTCGGGCTTCAGCGGTGGCGAGCGACGGCTCCCGGCCCTCGACAAGGGGGTGAGCCTCACCGGAATCCATGAGAGCCCGCACATGATCCGCAGGGCCGGGAGGATCGGCCCCGTCCGTCGCATGCACCGACTCGGCTGACCCGTCGGCATCGGAGCCGAGGAGGTGGACGAGTCGCAGCCGCCCGATGGCAGCGTTGCGCTCCGGCGCTGACATCGGGCTCGGCCCCCGCCGGAACAGGTCCATCCTCGTCATCGGGCGAGCCGCCAGATCGCGGTAGGACTCCCGGAGGGCAGGGCTGGTCGCGGTGGTCACGACCTCCTGCAGCGCAGGGGGGATGGAGGAGTCGAGCCCGTCGCCGAGGCGAGCGCTGCCGACGTAGTCGCATCCGGCTTCGCGCAGCGCACCGCTGACCTGGGCATGCGACATCGGGCGAAGGTCGTCCGTCAGGTAGTCCGCGATGATGACGGCTGGGTCCGTCGTCGCCAGCTCGTCCAACCACCGCCCAACGGCCGGGCGCTCGGTGAGGTGCTTGGCGCCACCGGCACGGAGCTGCTCGAGCAGCCCGAGGACGCTGGCCACGAGCTGGTCGGGGTCGCCCGAGTGTCGCAGTGCGACGTGGCGCATGATCCGCTGCACCGGAGCGATCTCGGTCCATCCGACGGTGGTCTTGTAGGTCACGCAAGCGAGCCCACCGGGCCGCAGGTTCCGTCCGATGGCGTTGACCACCTGACGTCGGAGGTCGTCCGACGCTGAGGTCAGCACGTCCTCGACGACGATCAGGTCGGCCAGATCCCCCCCGAGGTCGGTCGGCAACCCGACCCGCTCGTGCACGGCGACGTTGGCGAGCCCGGCGGCATCTCGAAGCCGCCGCGTCGCCTCCAGGTCAGCCGGGCGAGCCGCCCAAGCCCACACCTCAGCCTCGGGATGGACTGCGGCGACGACGTTGGTCGTGGCGCCTGCGCCGCACCCGAGGTGGACGTAGCGAAACCACCGGTCCAGATCCGGAGGGCGATGGCCGTCGAGCAGGCAGGCCGTGGAGAGCCACGTCGGAGTGAGCTCTCGGCTGAAGGCGGCAGAACGAGGTGCCGGGCTGCCGGGGGGCGCCATCTCTTCCTCAACCTGCACGGGGGGAGCGTACAGACAGACCTGTGCTCGAGATCCCGACCATCGCGAGGAGCGGGGCCTGGCCGGCCTGCCGCACGTCAGGCCACCCGCCGGCGGCGCAACCGTCTCGGACGACTGTGGTCAACTGAGGCTCGATGACGCTCCTCGCTGGTGGTGCGGTGCTGGTGGCCTTCGCAGCACTGGCCACGTTCCGCCCCGATCTGGCCCGGCGGGTCCCGTCCATCTTGGTGCCGGTGGCCGCCGGGGCTGGTGCTCTGACCATGGCGCTCGGCGATGCCGCTCCCACCGGCTGGGAGCCGCTCGACCTCGTGCTGAGGGCTGCGTTCGGGGCCCTGGTGGTGCTGGCGGCAAGCCGGGCAAGGGGCGGATGGACGTTGTGGTTGGGCCTCGCCGGCGCCGCCGTGCTGGGGGTGGCCGATGCCGGCGCCTGGGAGCTGGCCGGGGCGTTCGGAGCCGCCGTCGCCGTTGTGGTGGTGGTGATCACCGGCCGGCAACCCGGCCTGCAGGCGGTGGCGGCGGCCGGCACCATCGCCCCCCTGGGCCACCTCACCTGGCCTCTCGCCTCAGGGGCCTCGGCCGTCGCCGTGGCAGTGGTCGCCCTCCCCGTCCTGATCGTGGGCCTGGCGCGAGCACCCTGGCGGGTGCGCCGGACGGTCGGCTGGTCCCTCGCCGGCGCCACCCTGGTTGCCCTGGTGGGCGGCGCGGTGGGTGCCTTCTCTGCCCTCAGCGCCCGCACCGACGTCGATCGGGCGGTCGACGCAGCGGTGGCCGGGCTCGACGAGGTTTCGGCCGAAGACACCGCCCCGGCGGTGGCCAAGCTCGAGGAGGCCTCCGCCGCCTTCGACGCCGCTGAGGAGACCCTCCGGGTGTGGTGGGCCCGACCCGCCCTCCTGGTGCCGGGGGTGGCCCAACAGGCCCGGGCGGTCGCCACCATGGCCGACGCCGGCGGAGACCTCTCGCGCGTCGCAGCCAGCTCGTTGCAGGAGGCTGACCTCGACCGGCTCGAACCCTCCAACGGGCAGATCGACCTGGCCGCCATCGCCGAGGTCGACGGACCCCTGAGCGAGGCGGCCGTGTCCCTGCACCGGGCGGATGATCGCCTGGCCGGCGTGGCGTCGCCCCTGCTCGTGGCACCGGTCGCCGAGCGGCTGGCGGACCTGGCCGACCGGGTGGGCGCGGCGCGCGCCAACGCCGACACCGCCGCCGAGGCGCTGGCCGTGGCGCCCGGCCTGCTCGGCGCGGATGGTCCTCGGCGCTACTTCCTGGTGCTGCAGACCCCCTCGGAGCTGCGCGGGGTCGGTGGCTTCATGGGCAGCTGGGGGGAGCTGGTGATCGACGCCGGGCGCTTCGACCTCGTCCGGACCGGTCGCTTCACCGAGCTGCACGAACGCCCGGATGCTGCGTCGCGCCAGATCGAGGGCCAAGCCGAGTTCGCCGCCCGTTGGGGCGATGACGTCGCCCAGTACTGGGGTCTGGCCCCGTTCTCGCCCGACTTCCCCACCGTCGCCGACCTCGTCGCCCAGCTCTACCCCCAGTCTGGCGGCGCCGAGGTGGACGGGGTCATCGCCGTCGACCCGGCCAGCTTCGCCAGCTTCGTGGAGCTGACCGGGCCCATCACCGTGCCCGGCTACCCCGAGGCGCTCACGCCGGAGAACGCCGAGCAGGTGCTGTTGCACGACCAGTACCTGACCTTCCTGGAGGGCGATCGCGAGGAGTTCCTCCGATTTGCGACCGAGGTGCTCTTCGACGAGCTCACCGCTGGTGACCTGCCCTCCCCTCGGGTCATTGCTGAGGAGCTGGCACCGGCAGTGGCCGCCCGCCACCTGCAGCTGTTCTCGATGCACGACGACGAGCAGCGGTTCTTCGAGCAGATCGGGGCCGACGGCTCCGCCCGCCGCAGCCCCGGCGACTCGGTGGGCGTGGTCGGCCAGAACTTCAACGGCAACAAGATCGACTACTTCCTGCGCCGAGCGCTCACCTACGACATCACCTGGGACCCGGGTTCGGGAGCGCTGGTCGGCTCCCTCGAGGTGGCCATGACGAACCTGGCCCCCACGACGGGCCTGCCGCGCTCGGTGATCTCGTGGGGTGGCGATGTCGTCAACAACCAGACGCCGGTGGCCGACGGGGAGAACCTGACCTTCGTCTCCCTCTACAGCGCCCTGGCCATCGAGGCCCTGTCGCTCGATGGTCAACCGGTGGAGCCCCTCCGAACAGGGGTGGAGCTGGGCCATCAGGTCGAGGACCTGTACGTGTCCGTCCCCTCCGGAGCGACGCGGGTGGTGCGGGCGGAGGTCAGCGGCACGACGGAGGTCGGTCGCAGCTACACGCTCGAGCTGTTGCGCCAGCCCACCGCCACCCCCGACGAGATCGAGGTTCGAGTCCACCTCGCCGCGGGCTGGCAGCTGCCCGACGGATCCACCGAGCTGGTGCGCACGACTGACGCCAGCCAGCCGTTCCGCCTCGACGTGCGACCCGAGAAGTCCGATCCGACGCTTCTGGAGCGAATCCAGGGCGCCTGAGCGGATCGGCGACCGCTCTCGGTGATCATGGTCGACAAGTCGCCCCGAACTGGGCCATACTGCACCGGATCAAACGAGGCCAGGGAGGATCCGTGATGGTGGTTCGAAAGCTGGTGGCCGGAAGCGCACTGGCACTGGTCCTCATGACCGGGACGGCGGCTGCTCAGGATCCGGCCTCTCCCGAGAGCTCCATTCGAGCCGACGATCTGGGGCGAGGCCCCGCCCCCGCCGCGGCCAGGGGCGCCGGCAACCTGGCCCGCACGGGTGGCGACCTCGACCTCGAGCTCTTCGCCGGTGCCGGCCTCACCGCGGCCGGCCTGGCGGTCGCCGTCACGGCCCGCCAGCGCCGCCGGCGCTTCGAGTCGGCTCCCACCTTCTCCTAGCCGCCATCAGTTCTGATCACATCCGGGGCCACGGCCCCGGATGTGTCGCGCCTGTCCGGTAGCGTCGTCCTCCGTGCCTGCGACCATCATCGTCGGAACCCAATGGGGTGACGAGGGCAAGGGGCGCTTCACCGACCTCTTCGCCAAGGAGATGCACCTGGTGGTGCGCTACCAGGGCGGCCACAACGCCGGCCACACCCTGGTGGTGGATGGCGAGACCTTCGCGCTCCAGCTCATCCCCAGCGGGGTGCTCTACGGCCACATCACCCCGGTGATCGGCAACGGGGTCGTCGTCGACCCCAAGGTGCTGCTCGACGAGGTGGCCATGCTCGAGGGCCGGGGCATCGACTGCTCCAAGCTCAAGGTGTCCGGCAACGCCCACCTGATCTTGCCGTACCACCAGCTCATCGACCGGGTGACCGAGCGGCACCTCGGCAAGAACGCCCTGGGCACCACCAAGCGGGGGATCGGCCCGGCCTACGCCGACAAGGCAGCCCGGGTGGGGATCCGGGTGCAGGACCTCTACGACCCCAAGATCTTCCGCGAGAAGCTCACCCTGGTGCTCAAGGACAAGGCGCCGATGCTGGCCAAGGTCTACAACCAGCTGTCCCCGACGGTCGACGAGATCGCCAGCGTCTACCTGAACGACCTGGCGCCGCGCCTGGCGCCGTACGTGGCCGACACCGTCAACCTCGTCCACGACGCGCTGGAGGCCGGCCAGCACGTGCTCTTCGAGGGAGCTCAGGCCACCTTCCTCGACCTCGATCACGGCACCTATCCCTTCGTCACGTCCTCGAACCCGATCGCGGGCGGCGCCTGCCCCGGCGCCGGGGTCGGCCCGCTGCACATCACCCGCGTGGTCGGGGTGGCCAAGGCCTACGTCACGCGGGTGGGGGCCGGCCCGTTCCCCACTGAGCTCACCGACGAGATCGGCGACGCCATCGTGGAGCGGGGCCACGAGTTCGGCACCAACACCGGCCGAAAGCGCCGCCCGGGATGGTTCGACGCCGTGATGCTCCGCCACGCCATGCGCCTCAACTCGCTGTCGGAGCTGGCCATCACCAAGCTCGACGTCCTCGATGCCTTCGACGAGGTGAAGGTCTGCGTGGCCTACGAGGTGGACGGGCAGCGCCTCACCCACCTCCCCGACAACCAGTCGGTGCTCCACCGGGTCATGCCCGTCTACGAGACCTTCCCGGGATGGGGCGAGGAGCTGAGCGAGGCCACCGAGCCGGGCCACCTCCCGGCCAAGGTCCACGACTACGTCGCCTTCCTCGAGCAGCAGGTGGGCGTCCCCATCCGCCTCCTCGGCGTCGGCCCCGGTCGCGACCAGTACGTCCAGCTCTCCGCCTAGCGCGATGCGGGTCGTCGTGGTCGGGTCGGGAGGGCGGGAGGCGTGCCTGGCCCACGTGCTGGCCCGTACGGCGGAGGTCGTGGTGACGCCGGGGAACCCGGGCATCCCCGGCAGCCTGCTGACGCCGCCCGAGGAGCTGGAGGCCGATCTGTTCGTGGTCGGCCCGGAACAGCCGCTCGTGGAGGGGCTGGCCGACCGACTGCGAGCCCAGGGGAAGCTGGTGTTCGGCCCCGGAGCCGACGGCGCCCGGCTGGAGGGTTCGAAGGCGTACATGAAGGAGCTGGTGGCAGCAGCGGGCGTGCCCACGGCCGACTTCGGCACCTTCCACGAGGTCGAGCCCGCGCTCGACTTCCTCCGGAGGCTGTCCCCGCCCTACGTCATCAAGACGGATGGGCTGGCCGCCGGCAAGGGCGTGCTGGTGACCCCGGATCTGCTGGCGGCGGAGGAGGACGTGCGGGCCAAGCTCTCGGGCTCGTCGTTCGGTGCGGCTGGGAGCACCGTGGTCATCGAGGAGGGGATGACCGGACCCGAGGTGTCGGTCTTCGCCATCTGCGACGGAACCCGCGCCGTCGCCCTGGCTCCCGCTCAGGACTACAAGCGCGCCGGTGACGGGAACACCGGCCCGAACACAGGTGGCATGGGCGCCTACTGCCCGCTGCCCTGGCTCGACGACGGCTTTGCGGACGACGTCGTCGCCACGTTCGTGCAGCCGACCCTCGACGAGCTGCGTCGCCGGGGCATCGACTATCGCGGGGTGCTCTACACGGGGCTCATGCTCACCACGGCCGGCCCGAAGCTGGTGGAGTTCAACGTCCGCTTCGGAGACCCCGACAGCCAGGTGGTGCTCCTGCGCCTCACCTCTGACCTGGCCGCCCTGCTGGCATCGGCGGCGTCCGGCGCCCTCGAGGGCGCACCCGCCTACGCCGATGCCGCCGCCGTGCTCGTGGTGGCCGCGGCCGACGGGTATCCGTCGAGCGTCCGCACCGGCGATCCGATAGAGGGCCTCGACAACGCTCGCGCCGCCGACGGTGCCACGGTGCTCTGCGCCGGGGTCGCGATCGGCGAGGATGGCCGCTTGGTCACCGCCGGAGGCCGGGTGGTCGAGGTCGTCGGGCAAGGCCCGGACCTGCCGACCGCCCGTTCTCGGGCCTATGCCGCCCTCGGCCACCTCTCGTGGCCGGGCTCCTTCCACCGAACCGACATCGCTAGCGAGGTACCCACATGACGTACAAGGTCGCCATCCTCATGGGATCGCCCAACGACCGGGAGAAGATGCAGCCCGCCGCCGACACCCTCGAGCAGTTCGGGATCGAAGCGGACGTGCGCGTGCACTCCGCCCACCGCACCCCGGCCAAGGTGGCGGAGCTGGCGTCGACGGCTCGGGAGCAGGGCTACAGCGCCTTCATCTGTGGGGCGGGGATGGCCGCCCACCTGGCGGGGGCGGTGGCGGCCCAGACGACCCTGCCGGTCGTGGGCGTCCCACTGGCGAGCGGTGCGCTGAACGGGATCGACGCCCTCTACGCCACGGTGCAGATGCCCCCGGGCATCCCGGTCGCCACCGTCGCCATCAACGGAGCCAAGAACGCTGCGCTGCTCGTGGTCCAGATGCTCGCCATCACCGACACCGACCTGCAGCAGCGGCTCGCCGACCACCGCGCGGAGATGGCCGGCTAGCGCTTGGTTGATTCGGCGAGGGTGGGCTGGCCGTCCTCCCACCACGGGGTGGCCCAGTCGGTCCCCCCGTCTGCACCCGAGGACGGGGCCTCGGCCCCGACGGCATCCTCGGCCGCTCTGGCGGCAGCCTTCGCCTCGACCGCCCTGGCCTTTGCCTGCGCCTTGAGCTGCCGCTTGGACAGGGCGGGGAGGGCGCTGGCCGTGCGCACGCCGCCGGCAACCATGGCGCAGCTCATGCAGAACGGCGGCTTCTTCGGCCCGAAGGCGTAGACGAGACAGGTGCTGCACCAGGCGCTGCCGCAGCGCCGACAGTGCGCGACGCCGATCTCATGGGGATGCTTGTTGCAGCACTCAGACATCGGTTGATCTCCCTCGTCAGCCCACGCCCGGCGCGTTCCTGGTGGTAACGGTGCGGGCGAGTCTCACCTTGAACGCTGCGACGAGCCAGGGCCATATGACCCAGATCCTGGCCGAACGATCGATTCCGATGCGTCCCCTTCGGCTCGGGTGGCCATTCGGCGAGCGGGGGATGGGAGACTGACGGCATGCCTGGTGCGCACCTGCCCAACGTGCTGGCCGCCCGCTACGCCAGCGGACCGATGGTCGAGATCTGGTCGCCGGAGCACAAGGTGGTGCTCGAACGTCAGCTGTGGGTCGCGGTCATGCGGGCCCAGCACGACCTCGGCGTCGACCTCCCCCTCGAGGTGATCGACGACCACGTGGCCGTCATCGAGAAGGTGGACCTGGCCAGCATCGAAGCCCGGGAGCGGGTGACCCGCCACGACGTCAAGGCGCGCATCGAGGAGTTCTCGGCGCTGGCGGGCCACGAGCGGATCCACGCCGGGATGACCTCGCGCGACCTCACCGAGAACGTGGAGCAGCTCCAGGTGCGGGCGGCCCTCGAGCTGGTCCGGGATCGCATGATCACGGCGCTGGCCCGCTTGGCCGAGCGGGCCGCCGAGCACGCCACCCTCGTCATGACCGGACGCAGCCACAACGTGGCCGCCCAGGCCACCACCATGGGCAAGCGCTTCGCCAACGCCGGCGAGGAGCTGCTCCAAGCCCTGCGTCGTGTCGAGGAGCTGCTGGCCCGCTACCCGCTCCGGGGCATCAAGGGCCCCGTCGGCACCCAGCAGGACATGCTCGACCTGCTCGGCTCCGCCGACGCAGTGGCGTCGCTCGAACGCGCGGTGGCCAGCCACCTGGGCTTCGATGCCACGCTCACGAGCGTGGGCCAGGTGTACCCACGATCCCTCGACCTCGACGTCGTCTCCGCCTTGGTGCAGGCGGCGGCCGGGCCGGCCAGCCTGGCCACCACCATCCGCCTGATGGCAGGCTTGGAGCTGGCCACGGAGGGGTTCCAACCGGGCCAGGTCGGCTCGTCGGCCATGCCCCACAAGATGAACAGCCGCTCCTGCGAGCGCATCAACGGTCTCGTCGTGGTGCTGCGCGGCCACCTCTCGATGGTGGCGGAGCTGGCCGGCGACCAGTGGAACGAGGGCGACGTGTCCTGCTCGGTGGTGCGCAGAGTGGCGCTGCCCGACGCCTTCCTCGCCGCCGATGGCCTCTTCCAGACGTTCCTGGCCGTGCTCGAGGACTTCGGCGCCTACCCCGCGGTCGTCGGACGCGAGCTGGAGCGCTACCTGCCCTTCCTCACCACCACCAAGGTCCTGATGGGGGCCGTTCGGGCGGGCGTCGGCCGCGAGGTCGCCCACGAAGCCATCAAGGAGCACGCCGTGGCGGTGGCCCTCGAGATGCGCGAGCAGGGCACCAGCGACAACGACCTGCTCGATCGACTGGCCACCGACGAGCGCCTCCCGCTCGACCGGGCGGCGCTCGACGCGCTGGTCGGCGAGCCGCTCACCTTCGTGGGCACCGCCGAGGCCCAGGTCGCCACCTTCGTCGCCCAGGTCGCCGACGCGGTGGCCCACCACCCCGAGGCGGCCACCTATCGGCCCGAAGCGCTGCTCTAGTCCTCTAGGTTCGGGCCCGTGACGCTGCCCCTTCCCCACCTGTACTCCGGCAAGGTCCGGGACATCTACGCCGTCGGGGACGACCAGCTCCTCATGGTCACCTCCGACCGGCTCTCCGCCTTCGACGTGGTGCTGGCCGAGCCCATCCCGCACAAGGGCCGGGTGCTGACTGCCATCTCGGCCTTTTGGTTCGAGGCGTTGGCGGACGTGGCGGGCAGCCACCTGGTGTCCACCGATGTGGCTGACCTTCCCGACGACGTGGCCGCGGCCGCCCCGGATCTGGCCGGGCGGATCATGTTGTGCCGCAAGGCCGAGATGCTGTCCATCGAGTGCATCGTCCGGGGCTACCTCTCGGGCTCGGCCTGGAAGGAGTACAAGGCCACCGGCACCATGCACGGCCAGGCCCTGCCTGGCGGCCTCCAGGAGAGCGACCAGCTCCCCGAGCCGGTGTTCACCCCCTCCACGAAGAGCGACGTCCACGACGAGAACGTCTCGTTCGAGCGGGCCAGCGAGCTGGTGGGCGAGGACCTCGCCACCCGAGCCCGAGCCATCTCCCTCGAGCTGTACCAGCGGGGGGCCGCGCTGGCGCGAGAGCGCGGCATCATCATCGCCGACACCAAGTTCGAGCTCGGCCTCGTCGATGGAGAGCTGGTGGTCTGCGACGAGGTCCTGACGCCCGACTCAAGTCGCTTCTGGCCAGTCGACCAGTGGCAGCCGGGTTCGACGCCCCCGAGCTTCGACAAGCAACCGGTGCGCGACTACCTCGAGACCCTCGACTGGGACAAGAACCCCCCGCCCCCGCCCCTGCCAGCGGAGGTGGCGGCCGCCACCAGCCAGCGGTACATCGAGGCCTACGAGCGCATCACCGATCGTTCGTTCTCCGACTGGCCAGGGGTCGCGTAGCGCGTCGGTAGGATCGCGCCATGCGCTTCTCGGTGTTCGTGGAGACCCGTCTTCGTCCGGGGATCGCCGATCCGCAGGGCGCCACCGTCGAACGGTCGCTGCCGGCGCTCGGGTTCGAGGGCATCCGGGGCGTGCGGGTCGGCAAGGCCATCCGCTTCGAGCTGGAGGCCGCCGATGAGGCCAGCGCCCGATCCCATGCCGACGAGGTCTGCCAGAGGTTTCTCATCAACCCGGTCATCGAGGCCGCCGACGTGACCGTGTCGGTCGCCGAGACGGTCTGATGGCTGCCCGAGTCGGGGTCGTCACCTTCCCGGGCTCGAACTGCGAGCTCGACGCCGTGGAGGCCGTTCGGGGGCTGGGCGGCGAGGCCGACCTCTTGTGGCACGGCGATGCATCGCTCGGCCAGGTGGACGCCGTGATCCTCCCCGGCGGTTTCGCCCACGGTGACTACCTCCGCCCCGGCGCCATCGCCCGCTTCTCGCCGATCATGGATGCCGTGCGCTCCCACGCCTCCGCCGGCGGACCGGTCGTGGGGATCTGCAACGGGTTCCAGGTGCTCACCGAGGCGGGTCTGCTGCCCGGCGCCCTCCAGAAGAACCGGGGCCTCAAGTTCCTCTGCTGTCCAGCCAAGATCCGGGTGGAGACCAGCAGCTCGGCCCTCACCGCCGAGGCGCACGTGGGCGATGTGCTGCGCATCCCGATCAACCACTTCGAGGGCAGCTACACCTGCGACGCCGACACCCTTGCCATGCTTCGCCGCGAGGATCGCGTGGTGGTGCGGTACGTCGACAACCCGAACGGCTCGGTCGACGACATCGCCGGCGTCTGCAACGAGGGGCGCAACGTGGTCGGCCTGATGCCGCACCCCGAGCGGGCCTGCCACCCGCTGGTCGGCTCCACCGACGGCGCCGTGCTCCTCCGGTCGTTGCTCGTGACCGCCGGAGCTGCGGTCTCCCGAGGCGACTAGCTGGATCGGCGGATGCCGGCCCGCTTCAGGACGGCCGCCTCGACACCGAGCTCCCGCCACGCGGCATAGGAGATCTTCTTGCGGCTGCTGTACGCCGCCGCGGCATCCACGAACTCCTGCTCGAGGCTGGTCAGGTCGACCTTCTCGCCGGCCGTTGCCCGCTCGGCCTTGAGGTCCAGCCGCTCCTGGATCAATTGCAGGCGCTTGAGGGGTTCGGCGGCGGCCAGCTCCACGTCGATGCGGTCGAGGCGCTTCTGCATGGACTCCGGCGTTCGCTTCCGTCCTCGCTTGGGCTTGTGGGTGTCGAGCGCTTCCAGATAGCGCCGAACGTTGCGCCCTTGATTGCGCCCATCGGCGAGGGCCGCCTTGTGCTCGTCGGACATGGGTGTGCGGTCCCGCCTGGTGGCCATGCGGACGATCCTATTGAGGCAATGCGGGCAGCGCCCATTTACCGGGTCCGGGGCCCCAGGAGAGGCCGCGTAGGCTGCGACGATGCCCTCGGACGCCGCCCACCCCACCGAGGTGCCGGTGCATCGGGCACTTGGTCTCACCGACGACGAAGCCGCCGCCATCGAAGCGCTCCTCGGGCGACCGGCGAACCACCTCGAGCTGGCCATGTACTCGGTGATGTGGTCCGAGCACTGCTCGTACAAGTCGTCTCGCCTCCACCTGCGGCGCCTGCCCACCGAGGCGCCCCACGTGCTGGTCGGCCCGGGGGAGGGTGCAGGGGTGGTCGACGTCGGCGATGGCATTGCCGCGGCCTTTCGGATCGAGAGCCACAACCACCCATCCGCCATCGAACCGTACGAAGGCGCGGCCACGGGAGTGGGAGGCATCCTGCGGGATGTGTTCTCGGTCGGCGCCCGCCCGATCGCACTGATGGACCCCCTCCGCTTCGGGCCGCTGGACGACGCGCGCAGTCGCTGGATCGCGGAAGGAGTGGTGTCCGGCATCTCCGGCTATGGCAACTCCGTGGGGGTCCCGACCGTCGGCGGGGAGACGGTGTTCGATCCCACCTATCAGGACAATCCGCTCGTCAACGTCTTCTGCTTGGGCACCCTCCCGAAGGAGCGCTTGGTCCTCGCTCGAGCGTCCGGCATCGGCAACCTGGCTGTGCTGTTCGGATCGTCGACGGGCCGAGATGGCATCGGCGGGGCGAGCGTCCTGGCGTCGGCCGGCTTCGGTGAGGACGGGGAGGACGCTGACAAGCGTCCCAGCGTGCAGGTCGGGGATCCGTTCGAGGAGAAGCGTCTGATCGAGGCCTGCCTGGAGATCCTCGACGCGAGCCTGGTGGTCGGCATCCAGGACCTCGGCGCCGCCGGCATCACCGGTGCGGCCAGCGAGACGTCGTCGAAGGGAGGGGTGGGCATGGACCTCTACCTGTCCGAGGTGCACGTGCGCGAGGCGGGCATGGCTCCCTTCGAGATCATGATCAGCGAGAGCCAGGAGCGGATGCTGGCCATCTGCGAGCCGGCCAAGCTCGACGACCTGCTGGCCATCTGCGAGAAGTGGGAGATCCGGGCGTCGGTGATCGGCACCGTCACCCGCACCGGCCGCTTTCGGATCCTCGCTCGACTGGACGGCGAGGTCCTGGGCGACATCCCGGCCAGCTCCCTCGATGCCGATGCCCCGCTCTACGACCGGCCCATGCAGGAGCCAGCCGATCGCGCCGCTCGCCTGGCCGACCGCATGGCGCCGCCGGCCCCGGCCGACATCGGCGCCGACCTGCTGGAGCTCCTCGCCGATCCCTCTTGGGTGTTCCGCCAGTACGACCACCAGCTGTTCCTCAACACGGTCGAGGGCCCGGGTGGCGACGCCACGGTCTTGCGCCTCAAGCACCCCACCACGAGCGAGGACACCGGGCGCGGGCTCGCCCTCACCTGCGACGGGAACCACCGCTGGTGCGCCCTGGACCCCCGGCAGGGCACCGCCCTCGTCGTCGCCGAAGCGCTGATGAACCTCGCCTGCGTCGGGGCTCGGCCTCTGGGCCTGGTCAACTGCCTCAACTTCGGCAACCCGGAGCACCCCGAGGTGATGTGGCAGCTGTCCGAGGCCATCGACGGAATGGCCGAGGCCTGCCGGGCCTTCGGCATCCCGGTCGTCGGCGGCAACGTCAGCCTCTACAACGAGAGTCGAGGTCGGGACATCGACCCGACGCCGGTGGTCGGCATGGTGGGGATCAGCGACCGGCTCGACCGCCGTCCACCCGGTGTGCGCCTCGTCGACGGTGGCGCCCTCCTGGCGCTCGGTCCGGAACCACGATCTGTGTCCGGCTCACAGTGGGCATGGGCGCAGGGTCACCGGCTCGGTGCGCCCCCGGACCTCGACCTCGAGCTCCATGCGGCGGTCGCCGCCCTCGTGCGAGTCCTCGTCGCGGAGGGACTGCTGGCGGGCGTGCACGACACCGCCGACGGGATCGGGGTAGCGCTGGCGGAGATGGCGGTGGGGTCCGGCAAGGGGTTCCAGGTCCGACCCAAGGTCCCAGAGCACGGCTGGCTCTTTGCCGAGTCAGCCAGCCGGGTCGTGGCGTGCGTGGCCCGGGGCCACGGCGATGACGTGGTTCGAGCCGCCCAGGCCGCCGGGGTGCCGGCCGCCCGACTCGGTCACGTGGTCGGCGATCGACTCGTGGTCGAGGGGATGGTCGACGTCAGCGTGGCCGACGCAACCGTCGCGTGGCGAGGTCGGCTCCCCGACGCGCTGGGCGCCGGGTCTGCCCACTGACGTCAGTCGACAGGTGCCCACCTCGTGGGCTCGGGTCTCGCTCGGCTGAGTAGCCGCTCGGCCCCCGGCTCCTGGCACACTGGTGGACGTGCCCCCCGGCGACCCGGTCGACGATCCCTCATCGGATGACAGCCTGAAGGAAGCGTGTGGGGTCTTCGGGATCTTTGCACCGGGGCAGCCCGTCGCCCACCTGACCTACCTGGGCCTCTTCGCCCTGCAGCACCGTGGCCAGGAGTCGGCCGGCATGGCGGTCAGCGACGGAGCCGACGTCACCGTCGTCAAGGACCAAGGTCTGGTTGCGGCTGTCTTCGACGACCGCACCCTGGCCGCCCTCGACGGGCACCTCGCCATCGGCCACTGCCGCTACTCCACCACCGGCTCCTCGACGTGGCGCAACGCCCAGCCCGCCTACCGCGGCGCCGGTGCGAGCCAGTTCGCGCTGGGCCACAACGGCAACCTCACCAACACCGAGGCGCTGGCCGCCGAGGCCGGGATGCTGCCGGGCACCGTCAGCAGCGACACCGACCTCGTGGCCGAGCTGGTCAGCAACGAGCTCGACAAGCTCCCCGAGGAGCACCGCGGCGAGCACGACCTCGAGCACGCCCTGGCCGCCGTGCTGCCCTGCCTCGAGGGGGCCTTCTCCCTCGTCGTGATGGACGAGAGCCGGGTGATCGGCATCCGCGACCCCAACGGGTTCCGACCGCTGTGCCTGGGCAAGCTCGAGCACGGCTGGGTGCTGGCGTCGGAGAGCCCGGCCCTCGACATCGTCGGCGCCCACTTCGTACGGGAGCTCGACCCCGGCGAGATGGTGGTCATCGACGCCTCGGGGCCGAGGTCGTTGCGTCCCTTCCCGGATGAGCGGGTCGACCCCCGCCTGTGCCTCTTCGAGTTCGTCTACTTCGCCCGCCCCGACAGCCGCCTCTACAACCGAAGCGTCCACCAGGCCCGGATCCACATGGGCGAGCAGCTGGCCGACCAGGCCCCGGTCGAGGCCGACATGGTGATGGGCGTACCTGAGTCGGGCATCCCAGCCGCGGAGGGCTTCGCTCGACGCAGCGGGATCCCCTTCGGGCAGGGCCTCGTCAAGAACCGCTACATCGGGCGCAGCTTCATCGCCCCCAGCCAGGAGCTGCGGGCGCGAGCGGTGCGCATGAAGCTCAACCCACTCCGGGAGAACGTGGCCGGCAAGCGCCTCGTGGTGGTGGAGGACTCGGTGGTGCGCGGCACCAGCCAGAAGCAGGTCACCCGCATGCTGCGGGAGGCTGGCGCCACCGAGGTGCACCTCCGGGTGACGTCGCCCCCGGTGAAGTGGTCCTGCTTCTACGGCATCGACACCGGTGATCGCACCGAGCTGCTGGCCTCGTCCCTCAGCCTCGACGAGATCCGTGACTACCTCAACGTCGACAGCCTGGCCTACCTGCAGCTCGATCGGCTGGTGGACGCCACCGGCGCGCCCGGCGCCGGGTTCTGTGATGCTTGCTTCACCGGCACCTACCCTGTGGCCGTGCCCGTGACGCTGCGCAAGCACGTGCTCGAGGAGCCTCCGGTGCGCCTGCCCGGCACGCCGGTCCAGACCACCATCATCGACTGAAGCAGAAGCGGGAGCGAGTGGGCACGAGCTACGAGGACGCCGGGGTCAGCATCTCGGCCGGCGAGACGGCCGTCGAGCGCATCAAGTCCAAGGTCCGCTCCACCTTCCGGCCCGAGGTGATCGGCGACATCGGCGGCTTCGGCGGCTTGTTCGCCTTCGCCGCCCACCGCTACAAGCACCCGGTGCTGGTGTCGTCCACCGACGGTGTCGGCACCAAGGCGCTGATCGCCCAGTCGCTCGGTCGCTTCGACACCATCGGCGTCGACCTCGTCGCCATGTGCGTCGACGACATCGTCTGCCAGGGCGCCGAGCCGCTGTTCTTCCTCGACTACATCGCCGTCGGCCAGCTCGACCCCGACCACATCGAGCAGCTCGTCGAGGGTGTTGCCCACGGCTGCCGTCAGGCCGGCTGCGCCCTCATCGGCGGCGAGATGGCCGAGCACCCCGGTGCCATGGACCCCGGCGAGTTCGACCTCGTCGGCTTCGCGGTGGGCGTGGCCGAGCGGGACCAGCTCATCACCGGCGAGCACGTGCAGCCCGGCGACGTGCTGATCGGCCTGCCGTCGCCCGGCCTGCGCTCCAACGGCTACTCGCTGGCCCGCAAGGTGCTGCTGGAGACGGCCGACCGCCACCTCGACGAGCCGGCGTGGGAGGGAGCACCCCACAGCCTCGGTGACGAGCTCCTCGTGCCGTCGGTCGTCTACGCCCCCGCCATCGCCGCCCTCCTTCGCCACGTCGACGTCCGTTCGATCGCCCACATCACCGGCGGGGGCCTGCCGGGCAACCTGGTGCGGGTGCTCCCCGAGGGAGCCGACGCCGAGGTCGACACCCGCACGTGGGAGGCCCCTCGCATCTTCGGTGAGATCCAGCGCCTCGGCGAGGTCAGCGACGACGAGATGCGCAAGGTCTTCAACCTCGGCATCGGCATGGTCGTGGTGGTGGCCCCCGACGAGGTGCACCGCACCCTCGACATCCTGCGCACCGAGGGCCACCGCGCCACCGAGATCGGCCAGGTCACCACCGGCCACGGCCAGGTCCGGTTCGGCTGACCGTCCACCGACCACCCAAGGAGAGCCGATGTCGTCTGCTCACGCCGCCCTGGTGGCCCACCTGCTCACCCACAGCGTCCGCACCGGGGACTTCACCTTGAAGAGCGGCAAGGCGAGCAGCTGGTTCATCGATGCCAAGCAGACGAGCTGCCGGGCGGACGGCATGCTGCTCTTGGCCGATGCGGCACTCGAGGTGATCCCCGACGAGGTGACCGCCATCGGTGGGCTCACCATGGGCGCCGATTCCGTGGCCTTTGGGATCGCAGCGATCGCGGCCACGCGCGGTCGCGAGCTCCGCAGCTTCAGCGTGCGCAAGGAGGTCAAGGACCATGGTGGCGGCGGTCGCATCGCCGGCGCCTTGCAACCCGGCGACAAGGTGGTGATCACCGAGGACGCCGTCACCCGTGGCGTGTCGATGCTGGAGGCCGCGGAGGTGATCCGTGAGGAGGGGCGAGCCGAGCCCGTTCTGCTGCTCCCCTTGGTGGACCGAGGCGGCACCGTCGAGGCCATGGCCGCCGGGCACGGCCTCCCCCTGCGTGCGCTGGTGACCGCGCCAGACCTCGGCTTTCCCTACGAGGGCTGATCAGTCCCGGAGGCTGAGCCGCATGGCTTCGGCGATCTTGGCAGCGTCGATGAAGAGCTCGCCCTCGAGGGGACCGGCGAAGGGATAGCTGGGCACGTCGGCGGTGGCCAGGTGGCGGACGGGGGCGTCGAGGTCCCAGAAGGCCTCCTCGGCGACGATGGCCGCCACCTCGGCGCCGACACCGAAGCTGATGTTGTCCTCGTGGACGACGAGGCAGCGGCCGGTGTGGGCCACCGACGTGAGCACCGTGTCACGGTCGAGCGGGCTGATGGTGCGCAGATCGACCACCTCCACCGAGGCGCCGTCCTCGTCCTCGAGGAGCTGGGCCGCCTCCAGGCAGAGGTGGCGGTGGAGCCCGTAGGTGACGACGGTGAGGTCGTCGCCCGCCCGTGCCACCTCGGCCAGACCGATCGGCACCCGCCACCCGTCGTCGTCGGGGACGAGCCCGGTGATGAGCCGGTACGTCTTCTTGTGCTCGAGGAAGAGCACGGGATCGGCATCCTCGATGGCGGTGCGCAGCATTCCGCACACGTCGGCGGGAGTGGACGGCACGACGACCTTGAGGCCGGGGATGTGGGCGTACGTCGCCTCGATGGCCTGCGAGTGGTAGAGCGCGCCGTGGACGCCGCCGCCCCAGGGCGCCCGCACCACCATCGGCACCGCAAAGTCGCCGTTGGAGCGGTAGTGGATGCGGGCCGCCTCCGAGACCAGCTGGTCGAACCCGGAGTGGATGAAGTCGGCGAACTGGATCTCGGCGATGGGCCGCAGACCGGCCAGGGCCAGCCCGATGGCGATGCCGATGATGGAGCTCTCGGCCAGCGGGGTGTCGACGACGCGATCGCCGCCGAACTCTGCGGCCAGGCCGTCGGTGGCCCGGAAGACGCCGCCGCGAGGGCCGACGTCCTCCCCCAGCACGATGACGCGCTCGTCACCGGCCATCAGCCGGTGCTGCGTCCAGCGCACGGTGTCGACGATGTTGCGTTCCGTGCCGCCGTCGGGGAACGGCATGGCGACCGGGCTCTCGGTGGGATCGCTCATGCCCTCGGGGGCGCCCGGCACCGGCCGCAGCGGCTGGGCGAAGACCTTCGTGTAGGCCGTCTTCGGATCGGGCGCGGCGGCGGCCTCGGCCGCCTTGGCGGCGCGATCGACCTCCGCCGTCACCTCCGCCTCGATGCGCTCCTCGTCGGCCTCCGACAGCAGGCGCTGCTCGATCAGGTACTGGGTGATGCGGCGCAGCGGGTCCTTCTTGCGCCACGCCTCCACCTCCTGGGGGGTGCGGTAGGTGCGGTCGTCGTCGTCGGAGGTGTGGGCGAGGTAGCGGT
>JBDSUN010000291.1:0-3122 GCA_039927735.1 Acidimicrobiales bacterium
AGGTGATCGTCGACCGGCTGGTCGTGAAGGACGGTCTCGAGCGGCGGCTCACCGACTCGCTCGAGACAGCGCTGAAGCTGGCTGACGGTGTGGCCGAGGTGCAGATGGTCCGCCGAGATGGCGAGGCCGTCGGTGGTGCCGACGACGGCGAGGCGGACGACACGCTCACCTTCTCCCAGCACCTCGCCTGCCCCAACGGCCACGGTTCCTTCGAGGAGCTGGCCCCGCGGAACTTCTCGTTCAACTCGCCCTACGGCGCCTGCCCCACCTGCGACGGTCTCGGCACCCGGTTTGAGGTTGACCCGGAGCTGATCGTCCCCAACAGCGACCTGTCGCTGACCGAGGGCGCCATCTCCCCGTGGGCCAGCGGCAGCAGCCAGTACTTCAAGCGGCTGATCGAGGCGGTGGCCGAGGAGGTCGGCGCCGACGAAGGCGCCCCTTGGGCCAAGCTCACCAAGAAGCAGCAGCAGTCGTTCTTGTACGGCAACGGCGTGGGCAAGGTGCAGGTGCGCTACAAGAACCGCTACGGGCGGGTGCGCTCCTACACGGCCAAGTTCGAGGGCATCGTCCCCTACCTCCAGCGCCGCCACCGGGAGAGCGAGAGCGACAACCAGCGGGAGCAGATCGAGGGCTACATGCGGGAGGTGCCCTGCCCCGCCTGCGCCGGGTCCCGCCTGGCCCCGCTGCCGCTGGCCGTCACCATCGACGGGCACTCCATCGCCGAGATCTGCGACATGTCGATCGGGGAGGCGGCCAAGGCCCTCGAGGGCCTGACCCTGTCCGAGCGGGACCGGATGATCGCCGAGCGGGTGGTCAAGGAGGTCAACGCCCGCATGGGCTTCCTCCTCGACGTTGGCCTCGACTACCTCTCGCTCTCGCGTTCCGCCGCCACCCTGGCCGGAGGCGAGGCCCAGCGCATCCGTCTGGCTTCGCAGATCGGCAGTGGCCTGGTCGGGGTGCTCTACGTGCTCGACGAGCCTTCGATCGGCCTCCACCAGCGCGACAACCGTCGCCTGATCGACACGCTCATCCGCCTGCGCGAGCTGGGCAACACGGTGATCGTCGTGGAGCACGACGAGGACACCATCTCGGTGGCTGACTACGTCGTCGACATCGGCCCCGGCGCCGGCGAGCACGGCGGCGAGGTCGTACACGCCGGCACCGTGAAGGCGCTCCTGAAGAACAAGGCGTCGATCACCGGGCAGTACCTGAGCGGCAAGCGCTCCATCCCGGTGCCTGCCCAGCGGCGCAAGCCGGGCCAGGAGAAGCTGGTGGTAAAGGGGGCCCGGGAGCACAACCTCCAGAACCTGACCGTCGAGTTCCCGCTCGGTGTGTTCGTGGCCGTCACCGGCGTGTCGGGCTCGGGGAAGTCCACCCTGGTCAATGACATCCTCTACCGCTCGCTGATGCAGCGGATCTACAAGTCGAAGACACCCCCGGGTCTGCACAAGGCGGTCGAGGGCCTCGACTTCCTCGACAAGGTCATCAACATCGACCAGAGCCCGATCGGGCGCACCCCCCGCTCCAACCCAGCCACCTACACCGGGGTGTGGGACCACGTGCGCAAGCTGTTCGCCGCCACCCAGGAGGCCAAGGTGCGCGGTTACCTGCCTGGCCGCTTCAGCTTCAACGTGAGCGGCGGCCGCTGCGACGCCTGCTCCGGAGACGGCACCATCAAGATCGAGATGCACTTCCTGCCCAACGTGTACGTACCGTGCGAGGTGTGCAAGGGCAGCCGGTACAACCGGGACACGCTGGACATCACCTTCAAGGACAAGAACGTCGCCGACGTGCTCGACCTGTCCTGCGAAGAGGCCCTCGAGTTCTTCGCCAACCAGCCTGCCATCGCTCGGCACATGCAGACTCTCGTGGACGTGGGCCTCGGCTACGTGCGCCTTGGTCAGCCCGCCACCACCCTGTCGGGCGGCGAGGCTCAGCGGGTGAAGCTGGCCAGCGAGCTGGCCAAGCGCTCCACCGGCCACACCATCTACATGCTCGACGAGCCCACCACCGGCCTTCACTTCGAGGACATCCGCAAGCTCCTCACGGTGCTCAGCCGCCTCGTCGACCAGGGCAACACGGTGCTCGTCATCGAGCACAACCTCGACGTCATCAAGACGGCCGACTGGCTCGTCGACCTCGGTCCCGAGGGCGGCAGGGGAGGGGGCACCCTCGTCTGCGAGGGCACCCCGGAGCACGTCGCCGAGGTGTCCGGAAGCTGGACAGGCCAGTTCCTGCGCCCGCTGCTGGTTGGGGGTCCTTGAGTCCCAGCCCCGCACCGCCGATGCTTGAGGCGATGCGATCGGCGATGGATCGATGAGGCGCTCGGCGCGCCCCTTGCTCTACGCAGGGGTCCTGGCGATCGTCTTCGGGCTGGCCCTGATCCACGCGCGCGTCCTGAACGACTACTCGTTCTCGGGCACCAGCCGCTTCGGGTGGACCGTCGCCTACGCCGGCATCCTCTGCACATTGGCTTACGGCTTCGGCCTTCCCGACGTGCCGCGCTCCCGTCGCGCCGCGCTGGGGGCGTCGGTGGGGGCATCGTTCCTGGGTGCCGCCTCTATCTCGCTGCTCCAGCTGTTCGTGGGCGACGCGCTGCTCCCTCGGTTCGTCGTTTTCGGCGCGGCGCTGCTCCTGCCCGACTGGTACCGGCTGTGCGTGGGGCTCGCCGTCGGCAACCGGTCGCGTGCCGAGCAGCGCGACCGCGTCCTTCTCGTCGCGACCCCTGAGGAGCTCGCCGCTCTGGAGCTCGAGCTGAACGGCTCCCCGGAGCGTCCGGCCTCGATCCTCCGAGCCGTCACGATCGCTGAGGCGATGCCCGTGGGCGACCGCCGCCCCCTCGAGGACCTCGCCACCGATCGGCCCACTGTGCTCGTGCTCGACCGGGACGCGCAGGACGAACCGGCGATCGTGGCCCAGGCCGGTGCCCTCCACGCCCAGGGCGTGCGGGTGCGATCCCTGACGCTGTTCTACGAGGAGTGGCTCGGCAAGCTGCCGGTGTCTGAGCTCGAGCGGGCTTCGCTCCTCTTCGACATCCGGGAGCTCCACGGGACCCGATACGGGCGGGTGAAGCGCCTGCTCGACATCTGCGTCGGCCTCGTGGGGCTCGCCGCGCTCATCAT
>JBDSUN010000292.1:0-3237 GCA_039927735.1 Acidimicrobiales bacterium
GGTCGAGCCCCTCCGGCGCGTGAGCGGCGATCAGTCGGGCGGCCTCGTTGCGAGTCTGGTTGGCGAAGCTCGGGGCCACGGTGCACAGCCGCTCGGCCTGCTCGACGATGGCGGCGATCACCTTCGGGTGCTGGTGGCCGAGGTTCAGGTTGACCAGCTGCGACGAGAAGTCGAGCCAGCGGTTCCCGTCGTGGTCCCAGAACTCGCAGCCGGAGCCTCCCGCCAGCGGCAGCGGGGCGATCAGGTGCTGGGCGGACCACGAGTGGAAGATGTGGGCCCGGTCGACAGCCGCGACCTCGGCGTTGGTGGGAGCGATGGGGGCGAGGGCCATGCCCCCATCTTCGCTCAGGTCGGAGCGGGGATGGAGATGCCGACGCCACCCGCCGTGCTGGCCCCGTAGCGGGCCTTCTCGGCCTCGAGGTCGAGGGGCTGCGGCCGGGCGCCCTTGGCCTGCGCCTTCAGCTCCTCGGTGACGACGTCGGCCGGCAGGATCCAGCAGACCTCGAACTCGAGCCCGTCCGGGTCGTGGGCGTACAGCGACTTCGTGGTCACGTGATCCGACGCCCCCACCAGCGATCCCCGCTCGCTCAGCAGCCCCTTGATGCGGTCGAGCTCATCGAGGGTGTCCACCTCCCACGCCAGGTGGTAGAGGCCGACGGTGCTCCGACCTGCCCCGCTGGGTCCGGCTCCCGATCCGATCTGGAACACGCCCAGGTCATGGTCGTTGGTCGACCCGGGTGCCTGGAAGAACGCTCCCTCGCCGGGCATGTGGATCAGCGTGCGAAAGCCGAGCACCTGTTCGTAGAACGCGATGGTGGCCTCGACGTCGCGCACGTAGAGGACGGCGTGGTTCAGGCGGGTGATGGGCATGCATCCTCCAACGTACTTGCGTATGCAATCATTCCCGCTGACCCTACCAGTCGGTGGCGACGTAGTCCTTGAGGAACTTCCCCCAGACGTGGGTCCCGGTGCTTCGGCCGGCGATGATGGGGTCGACGATCCGTGCGGCCCCGTCCACGATGTCCAGCGGCGGGTGGAACCGGTGCTCGGTCCGCTTGGCCTCGGCCAGGTGGGCTGGGTCCTCGTCACTCACCCAACCGGTGTCGACGCTGTTCATGTGGATCCCATCGGCGTGGTACTCCGCCGCCGAGGTCCTCGTCATCATGTTGAGGGCCGCCTTGGCCATGTTGGTGTGCGGGTGCTTGGTGGTCTTGAACCGTCGGTAGAACTGGCCTTCCACCGCACTGACGTTCACGATGTGCTTGGCGCGCCCTGGCGTGCGCAACATCATCGGCTTCAACCGGGCGTTGAGCACGAACGGCGCCACTGCGTTGACGAGCTGCGTCTCCAGCAGCTCCACCGACGACACCTCTGAGAGCGTCAACCGCCAAGAGTTCCGACCCCGCAGATCCACCTGCTGCAGGTCCTGGTCGAGCTGACCCTCGGGGAAGAGGTGGCCGGCGTCGCCGGCGTCGTCGGGGAGCAGCTCGGCCTGGGAAAGCGCGGCGGATGGCACGACCCCGGGCAGCGCCCCGTTCGCCACCGCCGACAGGGCCGGCGAGGCGGACTCCAGGAGGTCCGGGGCCCGCAGGCCATCGACGCCGCCGAGGAACCCGCGCGCCCGCTCCGGCATGCGGGGGAGCGCGTCCGTCTCCAGGTCGAGCATGTGCCGGTAGAACTCCGGCGGGCGCCGCACCGTCTGGCAGGCGTTGTTCACGATGTGGTCGAGGCGGGCGAAGCGAGCGTCGATGTGCTGGCAGAAGGCCTCGACGCTGGGCGTGTGCCGAAGGTCGAGGCCGTACACCTCCAAGCGTCCCTCCCAGTCGTCAGCATCGGGCTCGTCGGCATAGCGACATGCCGCATCCCTGGGGAACCGCGTGGTGACGATGAGGGAGGCGCCGGCCCTGAGCAGCTTGATGCCGGCCTGGTAGCCGATCTTGACGCGCCCGCCGGTGAGCAGCACCACCTGCCCGGTGAGATCAGCCGTCTCCGTCCGCTTGGCGAAGTTGAACGCTGCACAGGTCGGGCAGAGCTGGTCGTAGAAGTGATGGACGTCCAGGTAGCGCTGCTTGCAGACGTAACAGTGCCGGTCCGCCCCGAGGGTAGGAGGTTGGGCATCGGTGACGTCTTGTTGTTCGAAGCCTTCGGGAACGAACACGTTGGGGGTCACGAACACGGGCTGGGCCCGCAGCCGCCGGATCCCCGTGCCGGTCAGCACGGCTTCGTCCCGCTCTACCTTGTCGGCCCGTTCGCGTCGGCGGCGCGCCTTGGTCTGCTGTCGCCGGGATTCGACGTCGGGCTCGAAGGCGTTCCCGGCCGCGTTGAGGAAGCGCACCCGCTCCGTCGGCGTGAGGGTGTCGAGGAACGACCGGTCGGCGGCTACGAGCTCGAGGAGCTCGGTCGCGGCCACCAGGCGGTCGGTCAGATCGGTGTCGTCACCCACCCGACCAGGATCGACCACCCGACGAGGGAGCGCACATCAGCCGCCCACCAGTCCGCGGACGTAGGCGGCCTGGCCGACGTGCTGGAGGCAGTCGGAGATGAGGCTGGCCAACCGCACGCCGAGGATGACCGGCGGGTCCCAGCTCTCGTCCACCACCCGTTCGAGGTCGTCCTGGCCGAGCCCGCCGAGGTAGGCAATCGTCCGCTCGTGGACGGCGTCGTGGTAGCCGACGAGGTCGGCAGCCGAGCCCCGGACGCTGGCCACGTCGGCGGCGGTGTGGCCGTAGCCGTGGTCCTGCGGGTCGGGGCCCCGGCCGAAGCGCTCGTGCCAGCCGTCGGCCAGGTAGCGCTGCTCCTGGTCGGAGGCCTCGGCGATGTGGTGGTCCTGCACCCGGGTGAGGTGCCAGACCAGCCAGGCGATCGTGTTGGCCCCCTCGCCGGGCGGGGTGGCGAGCGGCTGTTCGTCCAGGCCGTCCACGGCCGTGCGCACGAGGTCGGGCAGGCGCCCGTAGAGCTCCACCAGGTAGCTGCTGACGTCCATGGGCGAACGGTACCGGTCGTACGCTCGGGTGGCATGAGCCTCGAGTGGGAGCAGGTCATCGTCGACGCCACCGACCCCGGCGGGCTGGGCCGATGGTGGCAGGAGGCGCTCGGGTGGGTGATCGTGAACGACGATTCCGAGGAGCTGGAGATCCGGCCGAGCGCCGATCGGCTGCCAGGGCTGCTGTTCGTGCGGGTGGTCGAGCCGAAGACGGTGAAGGATCGCCTGCACCTCGACTTCCGTCCGGACGATCG
>JBDSUN010000293.1:0-24518 GCA_039927735.1 Acidimicrobiales bacterium
CGGGTTCGGTCGAACCGGACAGCGCCACTTCGGCCACCTCGTTGGGGGCGAGGTCGTAGAGCGCGGGCGTGGCCGGCAGCTCGGCGTCCTCCGCCGAGGGGATCGGGAACCCGTGCGGGCAGGTCTCGGGCTGGTGCAGGGCCACGTAGAGCCGCTCGAGCACCTCGTCGGGCAGCTCGTGCTCGAAGCCGACGGCGAGCTTGTCAGCCTGGTTCCACGCGTAGCCGAGCATGTCGGCCAAGAACCGCTCGACGATGCGGTGGCGCCGGATGGCCGACACGGCCGTCTGCTGGCCCTGAGCGGTGAAGCTCACGCCCTGGTACGGGCGGTGATCGACGAAGCCCCGATCGGCCAGGCGCTTGACCGTGGTGGTGACGGTGCCAGGAGACAGGCCGAGGACGTCGGCCAGCGCGCCCGTGTGCGCCTCGGACCCGTCACGGGTGAGGCGGTAGATGGCCTTCAGGGCCTCTCGCTCGGACTTGGTGAGGGTGTCGTCCAACAGCTCTCGTCGTTCGGTCTTTGGTCCGTCGAAATCCTGGCTTTGCCCTGGGCTCGCCCAAAGCGCGGACATATCACCACGCCAGCGCCCGAGGAGCAAAATGGGTGCAGGTCGGCCAGGCCGTGCGACACTCATCTGACGGTTCGTCAGATCGCAGGAGCGCCCATGTCCACCACCTCTGTCCCGGCCGTCGAGGGCTGGTTCACCACCACCGACAAGCCCCGGCTGCTGGGCACCCGATGCACCACGTGCGGCACCGTGTTCTTCCCCTCGGCCGCTGGGTTCTGTCGCAACCCTGCGTGTCGTGGGCGGGGGTTCGACGACATCGAGCTGTCCCGCACGGGCACCGTCTGGAGCTACACCGATGCCCAATACCAGCCGCCCCCGCCGTACATCCCGCCCAACGAGGTGCACGAGCCCTTCGCCCTCGCGGCGGTGGAGCTGGCCGAGGAGCAGGTCGTCATCCTCGGCCAGGTGGCCAAGGGCTACGGCGTGGCCGACCTGTCGGTGGGGGCCACGGTCGAGCTGGTGGTGGAGCCGCTCTACGAGCTCGACGGCGTCGAGCACCTCATCTACCGCTGGAAGCCGGTGACGGCATGACCGCCCCCGAGAGCGTGGCCGTCCTCGGTGTCGGGATGCACCAGTGGGGCAAGTGGGGCCGCCCCTTCGCCGAGTACGGCATCGAGGCTGCGCTGCTGGCGCTCGACGACGCCGGGGTCGACTGGGCCGACGTGCAGTTCGTGGCCGGAGGCGAGACCGTGCGCAACGGCTACCCGGGCTACGTCGCCGCCTCCACCCTCACCCAGGCCCTCGGCTGGAACGGCGCGCGCGTGGCGTCTTGCTACGCCGCCTGCGCCTCGGGCGTCACCGCCCTCGACGCCGCCCGCTCGCGCATCCTGGCCGGCCTGTGCGACGTCGCCCTCGTGATCGGCGCCGACACCACGCCAAAGGGCTTCCTTGCCCCGGTGGCGGGCGAGCGGTGGGACGATCCGGACTGGCTGCGCTTCCGCTTGCTCGGTGCCACCAACCCCACCTACTTCGCCCTCTACGCCCGCCGGCGCGTCGACCTCTACGGCGCCACCGACGCCGACTTCGCCAAGGTGAAGGTGAAGAACGCCCGCCACGGGCTGCACAACCCCAACGCCCGCTATCGCAAGGAGGTCACCGAAGCCGAGGTGCTGGCCAGCCCGATGGTGGCCGACCCGCTCCGTCTGCTGGAGATCTGCGCCACCTCCGACGGTGCCGCCGCGGTGGTGCTCACCTCCATGGACTATGCCAAGAAGCACGCAGCAGCGCCGGTTCGCATCCGGGCCGTCTCCACCGTCACGCCCCGGTTCCCGAACACCGTGATCGAGATGCCGAACTTCGCCACCGACTCGGCGGCTGCCCTGGCGCCGCCCGAGCTCACCTTCCGCGACTCCATCGCCGTCGGCGCCTACGAGGAGGCCGGGATCGGCCCCGACGAGCTGAGCCTGGCCGAGGTCTACGACCTGTCCACCGCGCTGGAGCTCGACTGGTACGAGAACATCGGGCTCTGCAAGCCCGGCGAGGCCGAGCAGCTCCTCAACGACGGTGACACCACCATTGGAGGCCGCATCCCCGTGAACCCCAGCGTTGGCCTGGCCTGCTTCGGCGAAGCCGTCCCCGCCCAGGCCCTCGCCCAGATCTGCGAGGTCACCTGGCAGCTGCGCGGCCAGGCCCAGGGCCGCCAGGTCGACAACGCCAAGGCTGGCCTGACGGTCAACCAAGGCCTCTTCGGCCACGGCAGCGCGGTGCTGCTCACCACCTAGCCCGACGTCTGTGCAGGCTCACGTCCGGATACCGGACGAAATCCTGCACAGACGTCGTCCGGTGCGGCACGCTGAAGCCATGGCTGTGCAGCTGAACCACACCATCGTGCACGCCCGCGATGCCCAGGTCTCGGCCGACTTCCTGTCCGAGGTGCTGGGGTTGGCGGCGCCCGTCCGGTTCGGTCCGTTCCTCGTCGTGGAGGCGGACAACGGCGTCTCCCTCGACTTCTTCGAGGTGGAGGACGGCCACGCGATCGAGGTGCAGCACTACGCCTTCCTCGTCAGCGACGAGGAGTTCGACCAGATCTTCGGTCGGATCCAGGAGCGGAGGCTGCGGTACTTCGCCGATCCCGGGGGCAAGGAGGCGGGCCAGATCAACACGCACTACGGGGGCCGTGGTGTCTACTGGGCCGACCCCAGCGGCAACTGGCTGGAGATGCTCACCGTCCCCTACGGCGGCTGGCCGGCGTGACGTGGTTGCCCGGCGACGTCGTCGTGCGGCGGGAGGTGTGGCAGGGCCGACCCTGGCTGGCCAACCCGCTGTACGTGGTCGAGGACGTCGACGACGTCTTGGTCCTCTACCAGCCCGAGGGATCCCCGTGGGGCTTCGGGGCTGGCGACGACTGGCCGACGCCGAGCGGCCGCCACCCCTACGCCGGCAGGACGGCGTGGGAGGGAGCGGGTCCGCTCGGCCTCCACCGCGCAGGAGACCCGTTCGCCGTCTGGGCCTACTGCAGCGGACCCGAGCGGTCCTTCCTCGGTTGGTACGTGAACATCCAGGCGCCCTTCCGGCGGACGGCGGTCGGCATCGACTCCCTCGATCTCGAGCTCGATCTCCTGGTGTCGCCGGCTCTCGAGGTGTTCCTGAAGGACGAGGCGCAGGTGGACGCCAGCGCCATCCTCGGTCGGTTCTCCGGCGAGACGTCGGCCGCGATCCACCGCCTCGGTGAGGAGCTGAAGGGCAGGATCGCATCGGGTGACCGGTGGTGGGACGACGCCTGGCGCGACTGGGCGCCCACCCCCGATCTGCTCGTGGCGCCCACCCTCGAGCCGGGGTGGGAGTCCGTGCCCGCCGCCGACCGGCGAGACCTCGACCTCCTTCGCCCCTGATCCGCAGCCCGCCTCTCAGGCCAGCCAGCGGGTGACGGAGTCGATCACACAGGCGGGCTTGTCCTGGCCCTCGACCTGGATGGTGATCGTGATGGTGGTCTGCAGGCCGCCGGCGATGTCGTCGACGGCGGTGATCTCGGCCCCGCCCCGCACCCGGCAGCCCACGGGCACGGGACTCGGGAAGCGCACCTTGCCGGTGCCGTAGTTGATGCCGGCCGAGGCTCCCGGTACCTCGATGAGCTGGGGCAGGAAGAGGTTGGACAGCGCCAGGGTGAGGTAGCCGTGGGCGATCGGTCCGCCGAACGGGCTCTCGGCCGTGGCCCGAGCCACGTCGACGTGGATCCACTGCTGGTCGCCGGTGGCGTCGGCGAACAGGTTGACGCGCTCCTGGGTGATGTCGACCCAGTCGGTCCAGCCGAGGTGTCGGCCGCCGCCGGCGCGCAGCTCGTCGAGGGTGGCGAAGACCGTGGGCACTCAGGCGCGCTGCGAGGAGACGGACACGACCTCGCCGGTCATGTAGGTGGAGTAGTCGCTGGCCAGGAAGGCGATGACGGTGGCGATCTCCCAGGGCTCGGCCGCCCGCCCGAAGGCCTCCCGCTGGGTGAGCTCGTCGAGCAGCTCGTCGGTGGTCACCTTGGCAAGGAAGGCGTGCATGGCCAGCGATGGGGCCACGGCGTTGATGCGCACGCCGTGGGGGGCGGCCTCGATGGCCGCCGAGCGCGTGAGAGCCATCACGCCGGCCTTGGCGGCGGCGTAGTGGGCCTGGCCGGCCTGGGCCCGCCACCCCAGCACCGATGCGTTGTTGACGATCACCCCGCCGCCCGCGTCGTACATGTGGCGGAGCGTGGCCCGCATGCAGCGCATGGTGCCGGTGAGGGTGATGTCGAGCACCTTGGCCCACTGGTCGTCGGTCATGTCGACGAGCTCCGCGTTGCCACCGAGGCCGGCGTTGTTGACGACCACGTCCAAACGGCCGTGCTCGGCGACGGTGCCGTCGACCAAGGCCTGCACCTGGGCCTCCACAGTGACGTCGCACACCAGGGTCAGTGGCCGGGTGCCGTCGGCCCGCTCGGTGAGCTCGTCGGCGGCCTCGCCGAGCCGTCGCGCATGGGCATCGCTGAGCACGACGGTGGCGCCCTCCTCGATGCAGCGCCGCGCGGTGGCGTTGCCGATCCCAGTGCCAGCCGCCGCCGTCACCAGCACCACCTTCCCGGCCAACAGCTCCCGGCCCGCTGGCGGCGTCGGGGAGCCCGTCACGACGACTTCTGTGTGCCCTGAGCACCGGCATGCGGTTGGGAGCGCACACAGATCTTGGTCATTGGGGGGACGCTACCCAGTCGAGCTCGGTGCGCATGAGGGTGCGGTAGAGGTCGGCGTAGAGGCCGCCGCGATCGAGGAGCTCAGGGTGGGTGCCCTGGTCGACGAGGCGCCCCTCGTCGAGCACCAGGATGTTGTCGGCGGCCTGGATGGTGGAGAGGCGATGGGCGATCACCAGGCTGGTGCGTCCGGCCAGGGCGTGGGCGAGGGCCTGCTGCACGAGGAGCTCGTTCTCCGAGTCGAGGTGGCTGGTGGCCTCATCCAGGATGACGATGGCGGGGTCCTTCAGGAGCATGCGGGCGATGGCCAGGCGCTGCTTCTCGCCGCCCGAGAGGCGATGGCCGCGCTCGCCGACCAGGGTGTCCATCCCCGCCGGCAGGGAAGCGATCAGGTCCTCGATCTGGGCCGCCCGCACAGCCCCCGCGACCTCGGCGTCGGTGGCCTCCGGTCGGGCATAGCGCAGGTTGCCGCCGATGGTGTCGTGGAAGAGGTGGGCATCCTGGCTGACCACGCCAATGGCGGCCCGCAGGGTCTGCTGGGTGAGGTCCCGCACGTCCACGCCGTCCACCCGGAGCGCGCCGCTCGTCACGTCGTAGAGACGCGGCACGAGCTGGGACAGCGTCGTCTTGCCTGCTCCCGACGGGCCGACCAGCGCGACGAGCTGTCCCGGCTCGATGACCGCAGAGATGCCGTCGAGCACGAAGGCCGGCGCCTCGTCCTCCGTTCGTCGGGGTCCGACGGCCTCGAGGCTGGCCACGATCGGCGCCGACGGGTAGGCGAAGCGGACGGCGTCCAGCTCGATGCGCCCCTTCGGGGCGACCAGGTCGACGGCGCCGGGCCGATCGGGGATCGGGTTCGGCGCGTCGAGCACCTCGAAGACCCGCTCGAAGGACACCAGCGCAGTCATCACGTCGACGCGGGCGTTGGTGAGCGCGGTGAGGGGCCCGTAGATGCGGGCCACGAACGCCGCCAGCGCCACGAGGGTGCCCGGTGTGATCGACCCGGAGATGGCGAGCTGCCCGCCGACCCAGTAGACGGCGGCGGCCGCCAGGGCGCCGACGAGCCCGAGGGCCACGAAGAGGGTGCGGCCGTAGACGGCCGAGCGGACGCCGACCGAGCGCACGCCGTCAGCCCGGGTGGCGAAGTCGGTGGTCTCGTCGGCGGCTCGCCCGAACAGCTTCACCAGCAAGGCGCCGGAGACGTTGAAGCGCTCGGTGAGGGTGGTGCTCATCGACGCGTTCAGGTCCATCTGCTCACGGGTGAGCACCTGCAGTCGGCGACCCACGCGCTTGGCGGGCACGATGAACAGCGGCAGCAGCACGAGCGTGATCACGGCGAAGCGCCACTCGAGCACGACGATGGCGGTGCCGTTGGCGAGCAACGTCACGACGTTGGAGACGACGGACCCGAGCGTGCCCGTCACCGCCCGTTGGGCCCCGAGCACGTCGTTGTTGAGGCGGCTGGTCAGCGCCCCGGTCTGGGCCCGCGTGAAGAACGACATCGGCAGGCGCTGGACGTGGTCGAAGAGCGACACCCGGAGGTCGTAGATGATGCCCTCGCCGACGAGCGACGACAGGTACCGCTCGGCTAGAGCGAGGAAGGCGTTGGCGATGGCCACGCCGACCACCACCGCCCCCAGCACGTGCAACAGGCCCCGGTCGGCGTTGGGGATGGCGTCGTCGAGGATCTCCCGGAACAGCAGGGGCGGGGCGAGGTTGATCAGCGCCGTCGTGACGATCACGGCAAGGAACCCGCCGAGCAGCCGCCGGTAGGGCAAGGCGAAGCGCCACACCCGACGGAGCACGGCGCGACTGAGCTTCATCCCGGCCACGGCGGCGGGATCGCTGCCGATCATGCTGTGGGGCCCGCCGTGTCTCATCTCCGGGAGGGTATGGGGCGGTCCCCGGATCGCCACGCAGGTCGTAGGGTCGCAGCGATGGTCGTGCGGATCGAGCAGGTGGCAGCCGAGCGGACGTGGCCGCTGCGCCAGCAGGTCCTGCGCCCGCACGAGCGCCTCGACGAGCTCGCCCTGCCCGGAGACGACGACTCTGATGCCGCCCACGTCGCCGCCTTCGACGGCGACGACGACGAGGTGATCGGCACGGCGTCGGTGCGGCGGGAGAGACCGTCGTGGGACGCCGACCCGGCCCGGTCATGGCGGCTGCGAGGCATGGCCACCGGCGAGGCCCACCGGAACCTCGGCGTTGGCGCCGCCCTGCTCGCCGCCGTGGTGGACCACGTGGGTCGGCACGGAGGAGGGCTGCTGTGGTGCAACGCGAGGACCCCGGCCACCCGGTTCTACGAGCGGGCCGGCTTCGTCACGCGTGGCACCACCTGGGTCGACCCGCTGCTCGGACCCCACATGGCCATGGAGATCACCGTCGACGAGGTTCTTGAGCGCTGATGGCGTCGGCCGAGCGCGTCAGCCATTGGCCCGGCGGCCTTGCTCGGCCTCGGCGACGATCTTGGCGATTCGGGTCGCCTGGGTCTCGGGCTTGGCGGCGCTGATCACCCACCACAGCATCTGCTTGCGAGCGGACGGCCGGAAGCCGTCCCAAGCCGCTCGAGCCGCCGGCGATGCGTCGAGGGCCGCAGCCAGCTCGGGCGGCTCGATGAGGTCCTCGACCGGGTCGTAGCGGAGCCACCAGCCGTTGGCCTGGGCCACCGCCACTGCCTCACGACCGACGTCGGCCATTTGCCCGGAGGCCTCGAGGTCGGCGACGCGCTGGCGGTTCAGCCGCGTCCACCCGCTCTTCGGCCGCCGAGGGGTCATGAGCTGGAGGCTGCGCTCTTCGTCGAGGGTGCCGGCGGTCGAGTCGATCCAGCCGAAGCACAGCGCCTCCTCGACGAGCCGCGGGTAGGGAACCCCTGGACGGCCCGCGCCCTTCCGCCATGTGGCCACCCAGACGCCGCGCGCCGTCCGGTGGTGGTGCTCCAGCCACGCCCGCCAGGCGGCGGCATCGCCTGGGTGGAAGATCGGGAAGCCGAACTTCCACGTCGGTGGATGCTCCGAAGCAGTGACTGGTGGCGTGCCCATCCCTCCCATCGTCCCGTACGCAGCGACCGCACGCTGAACGCCGCCTCGGGGGCGGCCAGAAACGGATGCGTGGTGCGCAAGTCCACCGGAGTGCGGCGTCGCATGCGAGCATCTGATCGTGGCGGACCAACCCAGGCCAGCGCCCGGACGGCTGATCGTCATCACCGGGTTGACCGGTAGCGGCAAGACGACACTGGCAACAGAGCTGGCCGCCTCGATGCCGGCGCTTCGCATGTGTCCCGACGACTGGATGCGGGCGTCCGGCATCGACCTGTGGGCCGAGTCGGCCCGGAGCCAGATCGAGGGTTTCCAGCTGACCTTGGCCCTGGACCTGCTTCGCGAGGGCAACAACGTCGTCATCGAGTGGGGTCTCTGGACACGAGAGGAACGAGACGCCGTGCGCGACGCGGCCCGGTCGATCGGAGCGCCCGTCGAGCTGCGGCATCTCAGTGCGGCCACCGACGAGCTCTGGCAGCGGATCGTCCAACGGGACCTTGAGGGTCGCTGGGGGGCGCGGCCGATCACGCGGCAGGAGCTTGACGTGTGGTCGAGGGCCTACGAGCCTCCCAGCGACGACGAGCTGGCGAGCTACGACCCGCCCCCTTGAGAGGATCGTCGCGTCACTGGCAGATGTAGGCCAGGGTCTCGGAGACTCGACCAGCGACGGCAGAACCCGCCATGTCGTCAGGTGAGCGCCGGCTGTGCTGCCATGCCAGCTCAACCCTAGGGGCCACGCTCTGCTGCCGCCTGGGAACCCTTGGGGAAAGGCCTCCCCGTTGACGTCGGAGCCTGCCCACTCATGTCGAAGATGAGCGATGATGCCGGGCCGAGGAGGATGATGGCCCGCTCCGATGCAGTTGAGGTGAACGGTCGGTCGATGCGGGTGGGGGTGGCGACGCCATCGAGCCGCGACGCGCCCGGGGTTCTCGTGATGATCCACGGGCCTGGGCTGGATGCGTTCGTCGAGGCCCAGCTCGACGACCTCGCCCGGCACGGCTACGTGGCCGCCGCCCCGGACGTGTTCCACCGCCAGCCCGACGACGGAGCCGACCCGCTGACCCGCGTCGGGCGGCTTGTCGACCAGGAGATCCTCGACGACGCCGACGCGGCCGTCACCCATCTCCGATCGCTCCACGACGTGAGTGTGGGCCGGCTCGCGGTCCTCGGCTTCTGCATGGGCGGGCGCAACGCCTACCTGCTCGCGGGTGCCCGGCCAACCTGGTGGAGCGCGGCGGCCGTGTTCTACGGCGGCAGCATCCTGGTGCCCTGGGGCGACGTGCCGTCCCCGTTCGACCTCACCGACCGCATCCGCTGCCCGATGATCGGCATCTTCGGCGCCGACGACTCGAACCCCTCGCCCAACGACGTGGACACGATCGCCGCCCAGCTCAGCCGGCATGACAGACCCCACGAGTTCCACACCTACGCGGGCGCCGGCCATGCCTTCTTGAACTTCACCAACGCCGAGCGCCACCGGCCCGAGCAGGCAGGCGACGCCTGGTCGAAGGTGCTGGCCTTCCTCGACCGTCACGTGCCGCGGGCTTGAGGGCCGGCCGCGTCACTCTGGCAGGTAACGGCGCCGAGGGTCGTGGCGGAGAGGTTGGGAGCGTTCGGTCTGATCGGAGGTTGCGGCTGGACGTCGTGCCTCCTTCCAGCACTGATTGCCGGTTCTGACACCATGGCCGTTCCAATGCTTGACCCGTGGACGGAGATGACGGTGCCTGTTGGTGAGTCGATGTTGGTGGTGCGCTCACCAGAGGCGGGGTCGAAGTCTCGGCCGTTCTGCACGGCACCGATGAGACCGGCCCGGAATCGGTCGGCCTCGACCCGGGTCTTGAAGGAGCGTGTGCGATCGAGGCCGTCGACCCGCCACTTCACGTAGTCGCGGCGCTGGCCCTTATCTGCGCCGGGGCGAGGGCGCTCGTGTGCGAACACCTGGACCTTCTGCGGCACACCGCTCTCGACGGCCCCCGGTGTGGCCCGCTGCCGACCATCGCTGGCCGGCCGGGCCTTCCACCCGTGGTACCTGTGGCACGGGACTCGAGCTGCCTCGTCCCTGGCTCCGGAGGGGTGAGCCGCTGAGCGCGGTCTCACCCCATCTGACCAGGGCCTTAGTGGCGGAGAGCGTGGGATTCGAACCCACGGTGAGCCGAAACCCAAAACGGTTTTCGAGACCGTCCCATTCGTCCGCTCTGGCAGCTCTCCGTCGACGACGTTACAGGGAGGCTGACGCTCGGCGACAAGGCGGTCAGGGCCGACGAGCGGCGAAGAACTCGTCGAGCAGGGCACCAGCCGCCGCCGCCTCCACCCCGTGCACGACCTCGACCTCGTGGTTGAGGCGGGGGTCGACGCACAGGTTGTAGAGAGATCCGCAGGCACCGTTGTCGGTGTTGGCCGCCCCGAACACCACCCGGGCCACCCGGGCGCCGACCAAGGCGCCGGCGCACATGGGGCACGGTTCCAACGTCACGACGAGGGTGGCCCGATCGAGCCGCCACGTCCCCTGGGTGGCCGCGGCTGCGCGGAGGGCGAGGACCTCGGCGTGGGCGGTGGGGTCGCGGTCGCGCTCCCGCCGGTTGCCGGCGCTGGCCACCACGATCCCGTCGATCACGATGACGGCGCCAACAGGGATGTCTCCGGCCTCGCCCGACCGGCGGGCCTCCACGAGGGCGATGGCCATGGCGGCCACGTCGTCCACCGGCGTCGGATCGGGCACCGCCGAAACCTACCCAGCCCCGTCGGTGGGAGGAGAACGGGGCCGCGGAGAGCCTGCAGCACCGTTCGAGCCCACCCCGTGCGACCCGCTTGAGTACCACTCTTCGTGGTCGTACGGTGACGAGCCTCACCAGCGCGCGCGCTTCCGAGCCGCATTCTGCCGAGGTGGCTGATCTACCCATACCATCACGAACCCTCCGAATCGTCCCGGTCGACCGCCCAACCGGGCAATGACCGACACGAACCGGTCAAGCGGTTCGGGTGCTCCGCCGACACAAGGGCGTGCCGCTGCTCTTTCTGACCGCGCTGAGTGCGATTGCCTTCCTCTTCGCGCGCTGGGCCATCGAGGTGCGGGGGCACCATCGTCGGCTCGAGGGCCTCGAGTGGCGGATCCACGTCAACGGCATCCGGGGCAAGTCCACGGTCGCCCGCAACGTCGCCGGCATGCTGCGGGAGGCCGGCTACGTCACCATCGCCAAGTCCACGGGCACCGAAGCGGCCGTGATCAATCGACACGGGATCGATGAGCCCATCGAGCGGAGGGGCCCACCCACGATCCTCGAGCAGATCGAGGTGACGCGTCAGTACGTCACTCCCGACGTGGATGCCCTCGTGATCGAGTGCATGGCCCTGAAGCCCGAGTACCAGCAGGTGAGCGAGCGAATGATCGTCCGCTCGAACATCGGGATCCTCACCAACGTGCGGGAGGACCACCAGGACGTGATGGGGGAGACCCTTCCGGAGATCGCCCGGTCCTTGCTCCACAGCTGCCCGTGGGGCGGGCTCCTCGTGACGGCGGAACAGGATCCTGAGCTGCAGGACATCATCCGCGAGGTGGCCGGGGAGCGTGGTACGGAGGTGATCGTCGCCGATCCGGCGTCAGTGACTGGTGAGGAGATGGCCCGCTTCGACTACATCGCCTTCAAGGACAACGTGGCCATCGCGCTGGCGATCGCCGATCGCATCGGCATCCCCCGAAACGTCGCAATGGACGGCGTCGTTCGAGCCGCGCCGGACCCGGGGGTGCTGCGCGTCATGGAGCTGTCCATCGGCAACAAGCGCGTGACCTGGGCGAACCTCTTCGCGGTCAACGATCGGGAATCCATGGTCGTCGCCATGGAGCGGCTGGCGCCGTACATCAGCTTTGACACGATGACCGTGGGGATCCTGAACAACCGGGTCGATCGCGAGCGCCGGGCGCTGCAGTTCGCCGACGTCGCCGTACGTGACCTCTCCTTCGATCGGCTCGTGACCTTCGGCGCCCACGAGGGCCTCGTCACGGACCGGCTGATCGCCAACGGGGTGGATCGCGAGAACATCCTGAACCTCGGCGACGAGCACCACCCCTCGCTCGAGGAGATCGTCGACCGCATGATCCTGAAGCAGCCGGCCTCGCACGTGTTCGTGGTCGGCTTCGTCAACATCCACACCGACCAAGCCGAACGCCTCCTCGAGTACTTCGAGCGGGAGGCTGCCCCCTGGGCCGCACCGGTGGCCAGTCCGTAGTGCACGACTATCTCTTCCCGACGGAGGTCGTGCGCTTCGCGTTCGTCGTGGGCGTGGTGGTGTCGATGTACCTCTACGAGCGCCGGCACCTCACCACCGGGTCGATCGTCGTCCCCGGCTACGTGGCCCTGTTCCTCGTGATGCCCTCGGTCCTCGGCGCTACGTTCGTCACGGCCATCCTGTCCTACCTGTTCGTGAACAAGGTCCTCATGCGCTGGGTCCTGCTCTATGGCCGCGTGAAGATCATCATCCTCGCCATCGTCTCGATCTGCATCCAGTCACTGATGCTCAAGGCCTCCCCATCCGGTCCGTGGCTGTGGGAGTCGAACGTCCCGTACGTCGTCGGCATCGGGTACGTCGTGCCGGCGCTGATCGCGCATGACATGGCTCGACAGGGGATCGCCAAGACCACCAAGGCGGTGATGTTGGCGGCCGGGATCGTCGCGGTGCCAATTCTCGCCGCCCTTCTCCTGCAGATCCCTGCCATCAACGAGCTCGACCCGTCCCGGGACCTCGCGCGCACCCATCTTCCGACGGCGTGGCTCCCCCTGGCCGTCTTGTTCTCGGCGGCCGCCGCCTGGGCCGTGGCCGCCAACTACCGCCTGCGAGCGGGAGGCTTCGTCGGAGCGGCGCTCCTCTCCGCGTTCGCGGTGAACCAGTGGCAGTTGGCCTTCCTGGTGGTCGTTGCCCTCGTCACCCACCAGCTGGTGACGAGGGTGCTCATGACCCATCTGATCCTGTTCGGGCGTCGGAAGTTCGCCGCCATGCTGCTGACCTCGTCCGCCATCGTGTGGGCCGGGATCTGGATGGGCGAGCGACTGATCCCCGGCGCCATGCACGGTCAGATGGGGGTGACCTCCCTCGCCCTCACACCGCTGTTCATCCCCGGGCTGCTCGCCAACGACATGGAGCGTTCCAGCATCAGCCGGGTCGCCGTCGGCGTCAGCCTCTCCTGCGCGTTCGTCCTGTCGACGACCTGGACGGTGCAGGGGCTCGTGGACGGGGCCGGCCTGCAGCTCGCGCCTGCGGCCCTGTCCGCCATCACCATCACCGTCATCTTCCGCCCCCAGCTGCGCTCGCTCGGACAGCTGCTGGTCCGGGTCGGCCAGACGCGGGTCCTTGCCGGAGCGGCTGCCCTCGGTCACGTCGTCGGCCAGATCCGAGATCTCTTGCGTCCGTCGTTGGATGCGGCGGCGCCCGAGGCGGCCCGCCGCGTGCCCGTCGAGCTGACGCCGGTCAGCCCGCCGCGATCCTGGGCCCACCGCATGCCGACGAGCGTGGATCCCGAGCGACCCGGTGCCCGGCTGGCCGGCCATCACGACGTCCGTGGGGCGGTGGCCCTGGTTCCGCAGTACGCCGCTGAACCCTCGACCGGCTACCGGCCCCGTCACCTCGCCCCAGCCGACTCGCGCCGCAACCGGCCACCGGCTCGACGCTTCGCGCGTCGGTCCTGATCGGGGGCCGGCGGCGCCCTCACTGGAGGGCACTTTCCCGCAGCGTTGCTCGGGCGCAGCATGGTCGCGGTGTTGCGCCGGGCTGCAGGGTCGACGTCGATGTCGACCCGTCGTCTGGTGGGCATCGGGGACGACACGCTCTACGGCCGTGTCGACGCCGTTGCGACGGTCAGCGCGCGCGTGTCGCCATGCGGCGTCACGCGCTCGGGAGGAGGAGCGGAGAGCCTGCTCCACCTTTCGAACCCTCCGCACGCCTTCAGCCGACTCGTGGAACTGGCTTCCGCGATGAGCGCGGCTCACAACAAAGTGTGAACCATTTCGCCTTGCTGTCAACCCGGTCGGCCGAGTCCCGGCGGCTGTTGCAATCGCTTCCGCTCGCGTCGGAACGACCACACTCACCGAACTCCAGCGTGCCGACCCACATGTAGCTACCGTTGCCAGCCCTGGACGACGGGAGGGCGCATGCCGACGTACATGCCGGTTCTGAAGGGCAAGCCTGGAGAGTTCGCGGCCTGGCGGCATGCCACCGCTTCCGTTATCGCGAACTCACGCCCGGTGATTGAGGTCGTTCCGATGCGCGGTCAGGAGCGAGACCTTGCCGACATCCTCAACCACGTGCGCGCTGGGTGGCCGAGTGGATCCGTGTTGACACTCGATTGTGGGGCGCTCGACCAGACCGTGCCGGTCGGGAGCAGCCCCGATTGTGCTGTGCTGTGGAGCGCCGCTGCTCTCTTGGCTGAGGGCGTCGCGATGCGACCTGTTGTCCGCATCGACGACGCACCACCGGTGTGGGCAGAGGTTGGGGCTGCGCACGCTGTGCACGGTCACGGTGTCGCGTTGAGGCTTGGCTCTGAGGAGAACGATCCGGATCCGACGGCAGCCGCCGCCGTACTCCCAGCCCTACTTACGGCTGTTGGAGTGGGGACCGATCAGGTCGACCTCATCATCGACCTGTGGGCCGTTGAGTCGCCTCGAGATGTCACAAGGGCGTCGACGGTCGCGGGCATAGTGCTCGCATGGGCTCACACCACCGGGCCCTGGCGCACGGTGACGATCCTCTCAGGCGCGTTCCCCGCATCGATCTCGAACCTTCCAACCGGTGCAGCCACCGCGATTCCGCGCTACGACGCTGAGCTGTATGACCAAGTTGTGGCGGCGGGCCCAGCGATGGAGGTCGACTTCGGCGACTTCGTTGTCGCCCATCCCTCGATGCCCGGCGCCGGACGGGGACCGCTGCCCAACCTGCGCTACACGGCGGGGCGGGACTGGCGGATCTTTCGCGAACCCAAGGCGTTGCCCGGTAACCAATCCTTCTTCACGGTCTGCGCGAAGGTAGTGGCCAGTCCAGCCTGGGTCGGCACCTCGTACTCGTGGGGGGATGCGGAGGTCGATCGCTCGGCATCGAGCATCGGCGGGGCGGGCACGGCGACTCAGTGGCGGTCGTACGGAACCTCGCACCACGCGGCGGTCGTCATCGACCGCCTGGCCACTCTCGGCGCGCCTTGAGCTGATCCCGAACGATGTCCTGGAGAGCGACCAACTCAATCGAGTTGGCAAGTTCGACCCAGACGTAGTGCCGTGCTTTCCGCGAGAGTCCGCGTCCCAGCCCGCGGGCCCTAAGCACCGCTAGTCCCTCCTCGCGCCACAGGAGCTGGGCTAGAGCGAACGGGTCGACTGCGTCGTTGGGCTGAGCGCAACGCGCCTCGTCTAGCAAGAGATTCCTCCCCTCGAGCCTGACGACCATGACCCCCCACCAGTCAGGGACGACGTCGACCGCCTTGTGGAGGTGGCGCACCGTCGTGACTAGCCATGCACGATCGAGAACCTGTCCGTAGGCGTCGACCTGACCAGCCAGGCGTGCCAGGTTGTCCTCGTCGCTCTTGATCTCATAGCCGGCGAGCTCACCGTTGACGACCGCGATGTCGACGCGTCGTCTGCCAGCGCAGAGCCCAAGCTCGTGCCGAATCAGCGTATTGGGGTCGGCAGCGTGTCGATCCGAGAGCAGCGCGTGGACCGCAGCACGGATGTCAGGGTCTCGCAGCTTCAATGGCACGCTCCCAGTGCTACTTGGACCACGGCCCGGCACCTCACGCGCAGAAGGGTACGACACGACTCCGTCGACCTTAGGCATCTGCCGACCGACGGAGCCATCGACAGGGAAGCGCACGATGAGGGCTGGATGGCTCTCCTCTCTTACTCGACTCGCATTCCGGCTGGTGCGGCCCGTCTCCCAGCTTGCTTCATGGATGTGCGCCGGGCTCCCCGTACCGCAGGGTCGCGCGGTGGCTAACCCCAGACGGTTGCTGACGCCGCGTCGTAGAACTGGAGCTCGAGCGGATAACGATCGGGACGTCCGAGCGCGAGCTGCGAAGCTCGACCAACGATCGCCTGATTCGTCGGTGAGTCTGCATCTCCGTAAAGGGAGACGTACACACCCTTTAGACTCATGTTCTCCGCGATCCGCCGAATGAGGTGCTCGTCGTTTGGCGCGAGCGAAAGCCCGTAGACAAAGAGGCACCCCGTGATCGTCGCGAACGATCTAATCGCATGGTTGAGGTACGCGCTGTGCAGGATCTTCGTCAGCTTCTCGTCGGTCGAACCCTCGGTCACGATGAGCGGATAGCGCCCCTCGTCCAACGCGTCGCGAATCTGAGTTATCAACGGCACCTGGGTTCGGGACCACGTGATCTTCGCTAGCTCGGTGCCGCTGTCGTAGAGGTGCAAGCCGCCGTGAAGATAGAACAGGCGCTGGTTCGGGAACTTCTCGTACGGCATCCAAACCACGTAGTCAGCCTCAGGGTCGTCGGGATTGCCGAACCCGTCGTTGCGAACGGTCTGTGGTTCCATTTCCTGCATCACTGTCCAGTACAGGAGCATGTCGTAGTTGAGTGTGTAGATCCGCTCGAAGTGGGTGAGGAAGGCGCGGGCCGCCGCGTACTCCTCGTCCACGATGTCGAAGGGAACCTCGGGATGACGAGCGGCGAGCACGTGGGCCAACGCTGTTCGCACGATGTCAGCGTCAGCTCGCAATCGGGCCGCCAAGTCCGGATCGGTGCTGGCATACCGTTCACAGAGATCTGCCGCCAATCGCAGCAGCTCAATCACCCGCTCGAAGTCGGTCGTCCCCAAGAGATCAAAGACGCCACGCACATCTGTCGATGCGCCCTCGAACGTGGCCTGATCCAAAAGGGCGTCGTACTGGAACGTGTCTGGGCGACAGGCAATCGAGAAGCCGTTCCCGAGCAAGACGTGCCTCTTGTTGAAGCGCTCTGAGTCACTCAAGGCCGCGTCGAAGGTCGTTGCCGGCATGTGGCCCCCTCGGCAGTGGAGCTTGCTGTGCGCGGCGACACCCGACCTTTGGATGGGTGGCCGACGCCGTCGAACTCGATCGCAAGCACGGATCTGGCGTCAAGCGCGATCATCTGCGGGGTCGTGATGCGCTTAAAGGTTGCTCCGAATCGCAAGTACGCGAGGCCATCTCGCTCGCGTAGCTGCTTCAGGACCTCAGAGCCTATCTGCAGCGACGTAACGAGTGGTTGACCCTCGAAAGACTCGGCCACTTCTTGTGACAGCGTGAAGGCAATCCGCCTGATCTCTACCTCGCTACCGCGCCCCTTCAGTGCGACCTCGATGCTGCGCATCAGCTTGTCGATGTCGAAGGCTTCGGTGTTCCGACCATCGCGTTTCAGGACAACAGCCGGAGGCGCGTCCTCAGCGATATCTGCCGAGTCTGGTACTGGGTAGTTCTCCTGGAGCCAGGAGAGAAATCCCCGAGCGTTCGAGAGTGCTCCTGGACCCTCGGAGCAACCAAGAAAGACCATCGCGAATCGGATGCGCGCCAGATCGGTGGCGTCCCCGAGGCCGTGGAGTTCGGCGAGAACTAGGTCACCGATTCGCGACGATGGCAGGGGGCCTTGGAGACTCTCGGCGAGAAGCTGTTTCTCGATCCGGTCCACGATGGCGTTGATGTCGGCGCCTCGGACGGGAAGCACGTGCGCCGCTCGACCGATCGCGCGGGCGAGTTTCGACGCGTCGAAACTCTCGGTTCTGCCGCCACGCTTCTTGACGATGAAGTCTCGCTCGACCGCTTCGGTGGTCGTGATCCGTCTGGAGCAGTTCGTGCACGTGCGACGCCGACGGACAGCGGATGACCCTGATTCACGAGTCTCAAGGACTCGAGTCGCGCCACCGCAGTCGGGACACCTCATGTCGGCCAGCTCCTCTCGCCACACCTACGCCGCCTGGGCGATTGTCGACCAACACTATATCTAGTGACTGCGGGATCGGGAGGGTCCTAGGCGCGCTGTGATTGCATGCATCTAGCGTGGTCGACCCAGCCGCGGAGCGACATGATGGAGCGCATGGTGATCCCTGCTCTCGAGATCACCCTGCGGTGTCCCATGCGGACACGAACACCAGCGCCGCCGAAGGCTTCCTGGACTAATCGCCTTTCTGGGCGTACATACCCTGGCAGGGCCGACTATGAGCGAGTGCTGGCCGAGCTCGGCAACACCATTTCCGATGCCGACGCCGAAACGCTGGCGGGCTGCCAGCGACACTGGCACGGCTCGGGACAGAGCGGCTGTGCGTTCGCACAGTGGATGGCCAAGCGTGTCGACCTGTCGGCGTGGCCCTCGCTCGTAGTCCGAGGGGCCGAGGCGCACGAGATCGACGCCCAAGAGATCGTGGGCAGGCTGGTCGGTGTGATCGATCAGTCGAGGACCGAACTCGTCAGCCTTCTGTTTCCGGCCATCACGTCCACACTTGAGGCGGTGGCACTGATTCACCGCCTCGCTCTGCATGAACCGTTCTCGCTGGTCGATCACCCGATGATCGATTGCTTTGAGACGTTCCAGCTTCGCTACTCGCTGGACTCGACGCTGACGGCGTGGGTGATGGCCTTCGGTCCCTTCGGTTGGATGCCGCCAACCCGCAGGGCGCCGCAGTTCGAGCTCGTCCTTCGGGTGCGGCCTAAGCCCGCCGTTCTCTACCACCGCCTCAACAAGGATCCGGCTGTGGCTCACCTGGCTGACTTTCCGGCGCAACTTCGGTCCAGGGCCTGGGACAGACTGTTCAACTTCACGTTGGCGGAAACCCGACGCATGCTCGGAGGTGAACCGACAGACCTCACGGCAGCCAAAATGACGTTCGCCGTCCCTAGGGCCATTCTCTCTATCTAGACCGCATTCGGAGCACCTGATATAATGACAATTGACAAATGCCGAAACCTGTACTGCTGATCGTTGGCCAAGCGCCCGCTGCTAAGAACTACGCCCGACCCTACGAGCGGACCCGCTTATGGACGTGGCTGGATTCGGTCCACATTGACGAATCGAACACGAGCTTCTGCTTCGACGCCGTGCTAGAGGTCTTCCCTGGTGCCAACAGGGTGGGACATCTTGCCCCAACGAAGTCGGATGAGGAGCGGGCCAGAGTTCGACTCGCCGAGTGCATTGCATCAATCTCTCCTACGGCCGTCCTGGCCCTTGGCGTATCGAGTGCTCGATGCCTGGTTGCTTCTGATGCTCGCGACCCCGTCCTCGAGGCCTTGGTCGGGGAGGCTCGTACCTGCGGGCCGTCTCGGAGGGTTCCACTCGTAGTGCTCCCACACCCATCGGGGCGGAGCACATGGATCTACGCCGGCAACGGTCGACAAGAAGCGCTCAAGAGAGGGCTGGAGCTCCTCAGCAGCACGCTGGTTGGTTCCACGAGATGAGCGCGCAGCCTGGATCAATCGAGTCCGCTGCTGAAGACTACCACGGCGATGAGCCCCCGCTCATCGTTCGCGATTTCTCGTACCCATTCATCCTCGTATGGATCCTCGGCCGCCTCAGGGGCGCTCCGTATACTGCCACCCAATGTTGCCCCACCACCCACCGTTCGCAGTACTCCACTCGCCCCGCAGAGATCTCCAGGCAGTTCGAGGCCCGCGACATCGTCCGCTCCACGGGCCAAAGCATCGAGAAGTGTGCGACACGCTACCTTGGGGGAAACATTCACGCTATATACGATCCGCAATCGAGCCTCATCGCAAGAAATAACGCAGACAGCTGTTCCGGCCTCCCGACGCCCCAACTCTTCGAATCCCGATGGGAGTATAAATTGGGCAGCCTCGTCCCGGATCTTTACTCGTGGCCCTAGATACTGTATATACCCGTATACCGCCAAGCCAAACAGGGCAAGTACCAAGCCCATCGCAGCAAGCCGCTTAGAGCGACGGGAGACGGCAAATCCGGGAGGGCCGTGGGCTCCGACAGTGGACGATTCACCCGACTTCATGGGATGCCCCAATGCTGGCGAGCACTGTTTCCGTTCACGATGGCGTAGTACCAGAGAGCGAAGTTGTAGCAACTCGGCTTCTCGAACCAACTCCTCCCACCGCAATGATTCTTCATGTCCGTGTAGAACAGCGAATCAACCGAGCGTCGGACATTCAGTCCGACCGCAGCGAAGTATCGAATCAAATCATAACCAAGGTCATGTGTCTTGCAGGGAGTGGTGAAGTTATAGCCTGGTCCACTGTTCACCACTGAGTGGGGTGAACAGCCGCCGCCCTGATACCACCAGCGGGATGCGTTACCTGCCACTACGTAGTTGCACCGACAGCGTCGGCCCGCCCAAGCTAAGAAGTACACAGGAAGGCGTCGCTGAGCCTTCAAGATTCCAATGATGCAGGAGACCGAAAAGGTGTCGCACAGCCCTGTTGGGTCCTCGAAGTTTACGGGATCTGCGGAGACGTAATCGTACCCGTTCGCGGAACCCTTCTCTATTGAGTCAAGTTCTAGGAACCTACCCAGACGGGATGAGTATTGTCTTGCACCCATTTCCGCCATCGGCTCAAGTGAACTCTCGCGCTCCTCAGGGCGCCGATACATCCCAACCCAGCCATAGTCCACGCTTCCCGCTGCGTTGTCGATCGTCGCTGACAATGCGCCGCCATCAGGATCGAAGGCAACGGTTGTCCCTTGCTTGATCCCGGCTTGGTTGGCTGCGCCGACCATGTCTCCGTGCAGGTTGGGGTAGGACCAGACGTTGCCCCCGGCTCGGGTTGTGAGCATGGCACCGCCGGGCAGCGCTATCAGCTCTTCGATCACGTTTCCGATGGTGTCGAGTGTGACGGAGGGGCTGTCTGTTGAGGCGGTGAACCCGTAGCGGGCGCTGGTGGTGCCGTTGACCTTGCGGTCGACGATTCGATCGGTGGCGTCTCTGGTGTATGTGACCGTCGGTGCGCTCTTGGTTGTTGAGAGGTGCCGGTCAGATGCGTCGTAGGCATGGGTCTCGCCGAAAATGCCAGTGGCGCTGCCGTGGCTGTCGTAGGTGATGGTTCCGACGGCCGTGTCGGAGCTGGAGGTGAGCCGGTCGGCGTGGTCGTAGCAGTAGGTGATTGGGGTGCCGCCGTCGACGGTCTTGGAGGTGCGGTTGGTGTTCTTGCCGCCGGCGGTTGCGAGACCGCATCCGCCGGTGCGGGCGTAGGCGTAATTGTAGGTGTGTGATCCTGGGGTGCGGGCGGTGGTGAGCCGTCCGGCGTTGTCGTAGACGTAGCTGGGGTTGGACGTTGAGGGGTCGACGTTGTCGATCTTGTTGTCCAGAACGAGCCCGGCCAGGGAGCGGCTGGTGATCTCGTCATGGGTGATCATCAGCGCGCTGGGTTGCTTCCACTTGAGGAGGCTCTGTCGTCCGAGGGCGTCGTAGGTGAACAGGCCGTAGGTGCCGTTGCCGGCGTTGCCGGTGCCGGAGGGGTAGTCGACTCGAGTGGGACGTCCGGTGGTGTAGGTGACATCGGCGAGGAGGTTGCCGCCGAGGGTGAGGGTGTCGAGTCGGCCGGCGGCGTCGTAGGTCTTGGCGAAGGTGCCAGCTGGGCTGGTGTTGCCGGATTCGCGTCCGGCTTGGTCGTAGGTGATCTGCGTGAGGGTGCCCCAGACGTCTTGGTACTCGACGGTTCGCCCGAGTAGGTCGACCATGGTGGTGATCGTCCCCGCCGGGTCGGTGACCGAAGAGATCAGGGGGTTGCCGCCGACCGTCCAGTTGTAGGTGACGGTCCGGGCGCTGGCCCCACCGAAGGCCGGGTAGTCGACCTGCGCCGGTCGACCTTGGCTGTCATAGGTGGTGCAGGTCCAGCTGTCGCTGTTCTTGCGCCCGGCGACGGTGCGACCGTCGGCGTCGTAGACGGTCTCGTAGGCGATGGGTGCCGTGCCGCCGACTCCGTCGGGGTCGGCGTCAGTTCGGAGTTTCGGGGCGCCGCCTTGACTGACCGGGTCGACGGGTACGGTGCACGGGTCGTCTTTGGTTTCGGTATCGCCGTAGGTCTCATAGGTCACCTCGCTGCCGGCTCCGGTAGGTAGTTGGCGTCCGGTTTGGGTGAGGTCGCCGATGGTGGGGTCGGTGTAGACGTTGGTATCGGCCAGGATGTCGAAGCCGCCCGGGAAACGGTTGGTCGTGACGACGGCACCGTGGTGGGGCCCGATGTTCTTGGCGGTGTCGGTGTAGTCGAAGCTGGTGGTCCGGCCGTCGGGGTCGGTGGTCGACGTTTCGAGGCCGTAGTCGGGCGCCAGGCTGGTGCCGGGAACGACGACCCAGTTGGTGCCGGTGGTGGGGAGGTCCCACCAGAGCTTGATGGTGGCGGTGGTGTCGTTGGTGTTGGCGAGTTGGATGCGGATGCGGTGGGATTCGTTGGCGGTTGTCGTCGTGAGCGTGTAGGCGGCGGTGTCGGTGCTGCCGTCGTCCCAGGCCGTGATGACCTCTTGGTCGTCGATCCACAGCTTGACGCGTTGATGGCGGGAGAGCTTGAGCTGGTGGGCCCCGGCGGTTCCGAAGGTAATCAGCCCGGACAGCTCGCCGGACATGGTGGAGGCATCGGTGACCCCGGGGGGGGTGGTGCCCCCGGTCCAGGTCTTGTCGATCTCGCCGCCGGTGGTGCCGACGCCGGTGGCCAGGGCCGTTTCGCGTTGGGAGGAGGTAGCCGTGGTGGAGGTGTCAGGCGAGACGGTCTCGGTATTGAACCACGACGCGGCCAGGCTCTTGATGAACTCGTCGTGGCTGTGGGTGGTGTGCGGCGTGGCGGCTTGTTGGGCTGCGGTGGGGGCACCGATGTCGGTGCTGTTGGTCCAGTAGCTGCTGGGGGCCGGACCCCATTCGTCGGTGGGCAGGTCCCGGGCGTTGTACACGGTGGTGGTCTTGAGACCGGTCGGGTCGATGGTGGACACGAGCCGATCCTGGTTGTCGTAGATGGAGGTGGTGACCAGGCCGGTGGCGTCGGTGTCGGTGAGAAGCTGGCCGGCGCTGTTGTAGGTGACCCGGCGGGCGTAGCCGAGGGGTTCAGTGAGACCGGCGATGTGGGTGTCGGTCTGGCCGGTGCCGTAGGTCCAGGAGGTCTGGGGTTGGCTGGCTCCGCTGGTGGGGGCGGGTCCGGTGACGGAGGCGACCTTGTCGTCCCACACCCATCCGTCACAACTCGACGGCTCGTAAGCGATGGTGTGGCGGGTAGTGGCGTCGAGGACGGCGTAGCCGGCCGCGACGGTGGCATTGGACAGCGGATCCCGCCAGGCCGAGGGACGCCCGCAGCTGTCGTAGCCAAGACTGGTAACGCTTTCGTCGTTGGAGGTGCCGGAGTCGGGGTCTGCGACCAACCGCACGATGCGCCCAAGGATGCTGTAGTTGATCTCGGTTGTGGAGCCGTCCCAGTCAACGGCCTTGCACAGCATTCCTGGGGGCGGGGTGTAATAGCCGGTGGGGACTGGGCAGGTCCCGCCGCCGGACCAGGTGTAGGTGACCGTCCTGGTGGTGTTAGGGTCGGTGACCGAGGCCAACCGTGGGTGGATCTTGCCGTCGGGACCGGTGATGGTCGTGTACTCGTACTTCGGTACCTGGGCACCGTCGGCGCTAGCGGACTGGACGATGGCGAGAGTGCCGTCGGCGTTGAAGACATACCTCAACCCACCTTCGACCAGGACGTAGCGGCCATTGGCGTCAGTCGAGAGGGTGGCTTCGGACCCTTCCGGTGGGGTGAAGCCGTTGCCGACACGACCAAACTCCAGGACCGATGCGTCGCCGGACATGACCACCGCGACATCGTTGGTGGCCACCACACTGGTGTAGGCAGCCCCGCCGTCAATGGCGGCCGTCCAGCCGGCCGGAGCTTGCTGCGGAACCCGTTCTTTGGGAAGCAGCCACGAGGTGGGGACATCGAGACCGGCGGCGTAACTGCCAGGGCCTTTGGCTTGGAGGTTGACGGCACCGGTGCCCGTGTTTTCGTAGTACTCGACCTTGATGGTGTAGGGAGTGTTGGCCGTCAGCGACGCTGCCGTCCCCCAGACGGTGGTAGCTGAGGCATCGCTGGTGCCCCACTTGTTCAAAACCTGGGTGCCGTTGACCCAGACCCGGGCGCGGTCATCGATCGGGGTCCCGAACTCCCACGACCCGGTCTGGGGAACCGTGACCGTGCCTTCCCAGCGGACCAGAAAGTTGTCCTCGGTTAGCGACGCGTCCGGTGAGGTGGTCAGGGCCCAGTTGAAGCCAACCGTGGAGTCGAGCCGCGACAGCTTGAGCGCGTCGTCGAAGGTCTGGTTGCTGTTGGTGTCCTGGTAGTAGTACCCGGTCAGCCCGGTGGTGGGGGCGTCGGTGGTGTTGTAGGCCAGCGACACGCCCCCCGGCCCGTTGAGCGAGAACATGCCGTTGCCGCTGGTCATGTTCACCCCGACCGGACCCATCCCGTCGCTCAGCCCCCCGGCGCCGAGCTGGGTATCGATGTTGAACGAACGTGTCGGTGTCGGCGGTGTGGGCGCCGACTCGGTGTCGGAGGCCACGACGTTCCAATAGTAGGTGCCGCCATCGGTGAGGTACTCCGCTGGTGGTGTCCACGACGGTGAGGTCAGCCACCCGGAGTTGATGACCTGGCCGGCGCCCTCCATGTCAGGGTTGGTCCAGACTTTGAACCAGTACTTGACGGTGTCGCCGGGGTCGTTGTCGGTCACCGCGCCGACCGAGAGCGTCGGGCGCGTGGTGGTCACGGTGGCGTCGTCGGCCGGTCCGATGATCGTGGTGGGCGTGGGCGGTCGCCACTCGTAGGTGACGATCAGCTGGGCGGCGTTGGA
>JBDSUN010000294.1:0-7162 GCA_039927735.1 Acidimicrobiales bacterium
GATGGCAAGGAGTTCTGAGGCCGAAGTCCAGGCCCGGTCACCGACCTGGAAGTGTCGAAGAACGACGGCGGGGCGACGACGAGTGCCGACCTCCGCGTGCGGACTCCAGCGGCGGTGTTCGTTGTACAGTTGATCTGCCCCGGACAGCGGCCCGCTCGTCGGAGTTCCCAAGGGAATGTCACCCGTGCGCCGTCCGCCGGTACATTTCCCCGTGTGGGAGGTTGGTGCCAAAGCGCAATCTCCCGAGCGCCTGCCGAGATCCCTCCTGAACGGCGCATTGGGGGCGCAAGTCAGCGCATCCGGTGCTGGCATCGTCTCGGTCGTAGATCATCTCTCAGGTACCCATCAAGGGCGTAGTCGCAATATCGTCATCGCTCGAAAGCCAACTATTCCCGACCCGGTCGCCGAAGTCGGCCGAGATCGGAGACGACCGACATGTTCGCTGAGGTACTCCTCGAAGGCGCTGCGCGAACGGTCGTGAGTTTCCCCGGACGGGGTGAGTGGATTGCGATCGAGCTAGTGGCTGAGGCTTTCGAGACCGTCCGCCAGGCCCTGGACTCGTCTCCTGCGCTGCTCGTTCCGATGAGCACCTCGCCCGAGACGGTCGGGGTTGTGCTGGCCGCAGCGGCTCTTGGAGCAACGGTGGTCTCCGTTCCGGCACCGCGCTCGACGCCCGATGTCGACGAGATCAGCGAGTTGGCGAACGTCGCGCGAGACACTGGATCGTGCGCCATGGTCGCTGACACTCCGTCGGCCGAGCGCTGGCGCGACTGCATCCCGTCCGCACTCTCGCTGGCAGCGGTCTCGTGCGGTGGGCGCCCGACCGAGACGACTGGTGTGGAACCCGGATTCAAGCTGATTCAGCACACGTCTGGCTCTACTGGTCCACCTCGGCCCGTTGTGCTTACCGACGCCGACCTCGGGGCCAACGTGCAAGCGATCCTCGACCGCCTGTCTGTGGAGCGTGGCGACTCGTCCGCCTCCTGGCTGCCCCTTGCCCACGACATGGGACTCGTCGGGATCCTCTTCTCCACGCTGGCCGCTGCGACGGCAATCGGCGGCACGTCCTCGACCTTGATTTCACCCGAGCAGTTTCTTCGCTCGCCGACCGCCTGGCTCCGTCTGCTGTCCGAGCAACGGACGACCATCACTGCATTGCCGGACTTCGGTCTGCGACACATCGCCCGCCGCTATCGGTCGAGCACCGGCGCGGACCTGTCAGCATTGCGAGCGGTGATCGTTGGAGCGGAGATGATCCGATGCCAGTCGCTGCAGAGGTTCGTGGCGGCCACTAGTTCAAGCGGACTGCGACGTGAAGCGATGTGCCCCGCTTACGGTATGGCCGAGTTCGGAGTTGCGGTATCTATGGTCCCTCCGGGTGTCGGATGGTCCGAAGGAGCCGTGGCCATTGACGGAGGGCCATCGGTGCCGGCCGTGAGCTCCGGGCCTCCTCTCGCCGGCTACCAGGCACTGGTGGACGGTCCTCACGCCGGTGAGATAGCTCTCCGGGGCCCGTCACTGGGGCACAGTCTGAGCGGTGTCTCGCTGAGTGACGCCGACGGGTGGTACAGGACAGGGGACATTGGGGCCGTACTCGATGGCGAGGTTTCGGTGATCGGTCGAATCGGCGATGGTCTCGTTGTCAATGGCCACCAGGTGCTAGCCACAATCGCCGAGCAGGCGGTGCCAGATGACATCGCCCGGCTGGGACGCGTCGCTGCCCTCGTGACGTTCGACGGGCGTTTTGCGATCGTGCTTGAACCCCTCGCCACCGCTGTATCGGATCTGCCTTCCCACCTCGAGCGCGTCAGACTTCACGTGAGCCGAGCGGTCGACGCTGCTCCCGAACTGGTCATCGCCGTCGGTCGCGGCGAGCTCCCCCGCACGGCTAGCGGAAAGATCCAGCGGACCAGGCTCGCTGCTGCTCTGGCTGCGAAGAGTGTCGCTGTCGTAGCGATCCTCGATACGGCCCGCCTGGAGGACGTTTGACCTCTGCATTCTCGACCAGTCAATGGACGGGGCGGACGTTCCAGGTTCGCGGGCCTGCCGATGTCGCCCACGCTGTGGATGCGTGGCCCTTCGCCGACAGGTCTGGCGCGTGGCGGCGATCGCCCAAACGGGAGGCTCGCTAGTGTTGGATTTCGAACAGTTCTCGGGCCGGCTCTTGCGAAGCCTGCGCATCCCCGAGCCAGAGGAGGGAGTCAACTCGACGACATCCCTCTTTGACGATCTGGGGCTGGATTCGATACAGGCCTTCGAGATGATCCTCATAACTGAGGAACTCGCCGAAACGCTGATCCCTCCGGCTGAGATGCCCGCGATGTACACGCTCGGTGACGTCTTTGCGTACTACCGCGTGGCCGCAGAGATGAGCCGTGACGAGCGCGCGTAGCTCGGTCTCCACATGATCATCGGAATCGCGGTCACGGGTTCAGGGGGCGATCTCCTCCCGTTCCTCGCGATCGCCGATCGCTTAGGTGCCGCAGGACACGAGCCCTGCATCGTTGCCCCCCAAATGCTCGCGGTGGTTGCACGCTCCTCCGGCCATCAGGTCACCGGAGTTGGCCCTCGAACCGACAGCGATTTCGGCGGCCATGGCTCAATGCTGACGACTCGCTTCGACGGCGGCACGTCGTGGCGACGAGCGTTCGATTACTACTTCGCACCTATGGTCGAAGCCTGGTCGCGCACCGAGCAAGTGTTCAGGATGCGCAGAGTGGACGTGGTGATCACTCATCCGTTCGCTCATTTCGGCGCTCTGGCTGCCGTACGTATGGGAGTTCCCTGGCACACCCTCCAGCTGTTTCCTGGGCTTCTTGAGCGTGCGACCAGTTCCCGAGGCATTTTCGCTCCGAAGCTGTCGGCAGCACTGCGGTCCGCCGAACGGGACCTGGGACTCGCTGAGAGTCGACGGCCAAGCATCCACTGGATGACGTCGCCCGGCCGCAACCTGGTAGCGCACCACCGCTGGCTGGCGGCGGGTGCCTTGAATAAGGCCGACGTCGATTTTGTTGGGTTCCCGTACCAGGATCGCGTCGTTGACCCTGCATCGTACGAGCCCGTGCTCGACTGGATCGCTCGTGCACAGTCGCCGGTGGTGATCTTTAGCATGGGGACGTTTATCGGACGCGCACGAGACGACCTGTGGCGCGTGGCCGAGGATGCTGCCGAGCGCCTCGACATTTCGGCGGTGCTCCTCAACAAGGCAGATGCTGGGGCTGCCCGTCACTCGAAGCGAGTTCTGGCGACGGGTTTCGTGCCCCTTTCCGAGATTGCGCCTGGATCATCTGCGATCGTGCACCTTGGAGGACTTGGATTCACCTACGGGGCCTTGAGGGCCGGAAAGCCGAGCGTTGTCGTGCCCATGGCATTCGACCATTCGTTCAACGCACGAATGATCGTCCGAGCAGGGCTCGGTCGTACCGCAGGACCAAACGGCTGGGCCGGTGTCATCGATCAGTTGCGGGCCGTCCTCACCGACAGTGCACTCGCACGCTCTGCAGCAGTCGCCGCGAGCCAGTTGGGTCCCGCCGACGAGTTGATCGATTCGATAGTTGAGCGCTTTCTCGGGCCTGGGTAGCCGGGATTGGTCTGACCGTCGAATCTGCTACAGGGAGAGTCCCACGTCGCGGCCGAGATCTCGGCTGCGTTGCCGCTCAAGGGCTTGGTGGGCCTCGACGGCTCTGTCGACAGCGTCGTTCCACTGGTCAGGACCGGCTGGAGTTCGAGTCCCGTCGCTCCTGTCGTTCCGGCCGCCAAGCGTGTGGGCGGCGGCCAAGAGTTGACGGGCGTGATCGAGCGGATCTTGGGGGCCGAATCGGTCAAGGCGCTGGCTGGGGCTCGGTGGATCGCGGTCGGCGATTCCTCCGAGCTCTCCTCGGTCAAGTCGGCCCTCGAGCCGGTAGGCAAGACCCAGCCAGGTGTTTCGAGCCGTCCCCGAGGTCGGCAGCTGGCCGAGCCGCTCTCTGAGGTGTGCTGGAGCGTCAGAACCGGCGGCGATGCATCCAATGCGCGCGGTGCGCTCTCGGCCAAGGGCGTCATCGACTGCGCTCAGGTCTCGCTCGGCGTGTTCGCCAGGTTGCCCGGCGAGGTGGGTCCGTGCCGTGCGCAGTCGTTCGAGACCGTAGGCGAGGGGGTCGTCCTGATGAACGGCGGCCAGGACGGTGGCGGTCCAATGCTCAGCGAGTCGCTGGTCGATGCGGGCGAGCTCCGCGTGGCGCCACTGGTTGGCTCGCGCCCACCGGGCGTGCTCGTTGACCGTGATGTCCGTGCGGTCGGCGAGGGTTCGGTCGTTGCGCAGCTTCTCCTGAACGGCTTCAAACTCGGTGTGGGTCGCGTCGCGGGCGGCGAGCAACTCGCCGTGGGCCCGACGGGTGCTGGAGCGGACCTGCCGGAGGCCGCCGGTCTTGGCGATCTGCTGGTCGAGACGACCCAGCTTGTTCCAGAGCCGCTTCGCCTCCTGTTCCCGTTGCTCGAGGACGGTGGTGAGGCGGGTGTGCAGAGTGGAGAGGTCAGGCGGCGCGTCGGCGAGGGCCGATTCGTGTTCGGCGCGTTCGGCGCGCAAATGCCGGTCAAGGACCCCGGGGTCGTCGGCGGCGGCGAAGCGCCGGTCAGGGACCCAGCCATCGCGGCGAGGATCTGTTCGGCGGGGTCGCGGGGGTCGATGACGACGTTGCCGTGTTCCTCGCCGTTGCGCTCTGGTGTGGTGTTCCAGGTTTGGGTGGGTTGCCGTCCGCGTGACTGGGCGACGTAGGCGCTGAGCCGGTCGAGATTGGGCGTGGCGAGGAGGTGGGCCTGTTCCCAGGTGCCGCCCTGGGCGCCGTCAATCGTTCTCGCCCACCCGTGGGACAGGTTCGGGGTCCCGTCGATCCGTTCGCCGCGCACGAACCCGGCAGGGATAATCAGCGCGGTACCGTCGTCCAGAAGAGCGGCTGCGCCGTTGTCGTGGATGGCGGCGATGGTCCCGGTGGTGCCGTTGGTGAAGCGGCGGCCATCGACGGTGAGGCTGGTGTGGAACAGCACCCGGTCACCGGCGGCGTAGGGGCGGTGGTTCGCTCCCCACCCCGGACCGGTGAGGGATAGACCGGTTAACTCGCCGCGAGCGGCGCGGACCGCACGGATGCGGTCAGCGAGGTCCTCGCAGTCGGCATGGGACACCGCGAGGACCACGACCTGGTCGTCGCCGAGGCGATCAGCATCGGCGACCGCGGCCCTGGCGAGGGCGTCGCGGGTCGCGGCTGGTGACTCGTTGACGTGTTCCCAGCCCTGGGCATCGCGGATGGCTTGGCTTCCGGTGAGGTCGCCGCGGCGGTAGATGGCCAGTGCCTGTCGTTCGGCGGGGTTGCGTTGGCGGCGGTTGACAGTCAGCTCCGCGGCGGCGACCTGCTGGTGTTCGGCGAGGCGACGCAACTCGGCGGCCAGTCCACCTGGCTGGACCGATCGGCCCTGGTCGTCATCGCCCAGGCACCACAGGACCGCGCCGGACGTCGCCGCCACTGCCGCCACCACGGCGTGAGCATCGCGGGTAGAGACCTGAGAGACCTCATCGATGATCACCACAGAGCCCCGCTCGAAGGCGGCGCCGTCGAGGCGGAACCGCGCGATCGTCGACGCGTCCAACCCCGCGCCGCGGAGCTCGGCGACGGCCTTGTTAGTCGTGGCCAACGCCACCACCGGCCGACCCGCCGTGGTCATCGCCTCCGCCGCCGCCGCGGTCAGAGCCGTCTTGCCGTGGCCGGCCGGGGCCAGCACGACCCGAGGGCCCGCTCCGGGGCCGTACAGCATCCTGCTGATCGCGCCCAAGGCCGACCGACCCCCCAGCGATCGCGGCGGCGACGCGGTCAGGGTGGAGGCCGGGATCGGGTCTGTGCCGCAGGTCGGCCAGCGCGTCCAAGACGCGGTCCTCGATCTGGCGGTGCTCGAGGGTGGACCACTCCAGTGGCTTGCGTTGACCGGTGGAGGTCGACGGGACGAGCCGGACGACCAGCTCTGTGCGGAGGAACTCTTCGGCCAGGTCCTCGATCTCGGCCACGGTCAAACGTCCCGCGCCGACAGCCGCTACGCGTTCGACCACATGGGCGTGACCGAACCTCGCTCGGGTCGCGCACAACCCGACATCGGGGTCGACGAGGGCGGCAAACACCCTGGTCCGGTCGGGCCGTTCGGCTCGTGCCGTCTGATGACATACGGTCCGTCGGAGCCGGGGTCCCGTTTGGATGCCCGCCGCCGCTGCCTCGTCCTCCGACAACCTCGACCACTGGGCCGACGAGCTGCTCGCCTACTCCGCCAGCCACGCCCCCGCGCCCCGCAGTAAGCGAGAAGCCCAGCGTGTCTCCCGCCGACCTCGCCGACCGGCTCGGCCCGCTCGTCGAGCTGCGCGCCCAGGCCCTGCTCCGTAACGTGCTCGGTGATCTCGACGGGGCGAGTGACCTGCTCGAACGACTCGCCGAAGCCCTACGACTCCTGGACGAGACAGCACGAACCGGCACGGCGAACCAGCCGGCACGGGCCGGCACCGCCGACGAGCCGGCACGAGCCGGCACCCGTCGAAAGACACCTCGCGCTCGGGTGAGCGCCAGCAAGCCATAGAACAAGAGGAGGCCGCTGATGCGCGGCTACACCGTCAAGAAGGGCAACCGCTACTACGCCGTCATCTACGAGGGCGTCGACCCCGCCACCGGCAAGGAACGCCGATCCTGGCGCCCCGCCGGGCCCCGCAAGGCCGACGCCGAACGGATGGTCACCGACCTCGTGAAGCGCCGCAACGACGGCGACTACCGGACCCCCGAGAAGCTCACCCTCGGCGAGTACCTCACCGGCAAATGGCTGCCAGCCCAGCGCTCCCAGCTCCGCCCGTCGACGTTGCACTCCTACACCCGCACCATCGAGCTCCACGTGCTGCCCACCCTGGGCAAGGTCCCTATGTCGCGGCTGCTGCCCGAGGATCTCGACGCCCTCTACGGGCGGCTCCTCGAGAACGGGCGTCGCAACAAGCGCGGCGGCGGCCTCGCCCCCGCCAGCGTCCGCTACGTCCATCGGGTGCTCCGCAAGGCCCTCGGCGACGCCCACCGCAAAGGCACCCTGGCCCGCAATCCCGCCGAACTCGCGGACGCGCCCAAGGAGACCGCTGAACGCGACGGCAGCGAGATGCACATCTGGACCG
>JBDSUN010000295.1:0-7262 GCA_039927735.1 Acidimicrobiales bacterium
TACGGCGTCGAGCACCTCGTCGAGCATGCCGACCGCTCCGGTGACGAACGCACCGAACTCGGCGTAGAGAGCCGAGGCGCTGTCGAACCGCATCGTGTACACGACCTCCTTGAGGTCGTCGGGGTGCACGGCGAAGAGGGTGACGCCCCACTCGAAGTCGTCGATGCCAGTGGAGCCGGTGACGACCTGGAGCACCCGGCCCGCGAACTTCCGACCGCTGGCACCGTGGGCCAGCATCAGGGCCTTGCGATCGTCGTACGGCAGCGTGAACCAGTTGCTGGCGTCGCCCCGCTGCTTCGACATCGGGTAGAAGCAGAACGCCGGCTTCCCGTCGGGCGGGAGCTGGGGGTGGAGCCGAGCCTGCTTCATCTCCTCTGGCACGCCCTGGGCGTACTCGGAGAGCTCGGTGAGGGAGACGTAGCTGTCCACCACGTCCAGCCCGGCGGTGGACAGCTCGGTCTGGAGCTGCCGGAGTCGCCACAGGTCAGGGGCGAGGGCCATCACGGCGAGGTCGGCCTTGTGGCCCAACATGGCGGCCGGGACCACCTGGACGCCGTCGCCCTCGGCAGCCTTGACGGCGGTGGTGACGGCCTCGCCGTCGGTGAGCGGGCCGAGCTTGCAGAACAGGTGCAGGACGCCCTGGCCGACGGTGGGGGCGAGGGGTTCGGGCATGGTCCGAGGGTACCGGCGGCCTCAGCCGGGGAGCACCTCGACGGTGACCACGGCGTTGTAGTCGGGCACCTTGGACCGTGGCTCGAGATGATCCCGGCCACCCGGGATCAGCACCTGGCCCTCCGGCCAGTGGACCTGCAGCGATCGGGCCGCCAGCCGCACCACCTTGAGGTGTCCGACCAGGGATCCTGCCTCGCTGGTGAGCCGCACCGCCGAGCCGTCCGACGCTCCGAGACCCCGGGCGTCCGCCGCGTCGATGTAGACGGCATCGCGAGCCGCCCCGGTCAGCGGGTCGACGGCGCCGTGCACCATCGAGTTGAACTGCTTGCCCCGCCTGGTGGCGACCGTGAAGGCCCCCGCCGGGAGCTCGGGTCGGGACGGGGTCAACGGCGTGAGGTGGGCTCGGCCGCCCGGCAACGGGAAGTCGCCATCGGCGCAGAGGTGGCGGCCGCCCCACTGCACCTGGTCGCCGGTCGTGGCCAGCGCCTCGATCCCGGCGTAGGACGGCACCACCTCGGCGATCTCCTGGCGCAGGGCCTGGTTGGTCGGCCAGGCGAACCGGGCACGCAAGGTCGGCCGGACCCGAGCGGCCACGTCGGCGAAGACCCGCCACTCGCTCCGGGCCTCCCCCACCCGACGCGGGATCTCCGGGCTGAAGATGATGCGACGCTCGGTGGTCGTCTCGGTGCCGCCCCCCTCCTGCTCGTAGCGGGTGGCGACCGGGAGGAGGATGACGTCGTCGCCCTCCACCAGCATCTGGGAGGTGAGCACCACATCCTGGTGGACGCGCAGCGGCACCTTGGCGAGGGCGGCGTCGACTGCCGGCGGATCGGGGAGCACCTCGAGGAAGTTGCCGCCAGAGCTCCACAGCACGTCGATCTCACCACGACCGGCCGCGTCCACCATCTCTGCAGCGGTGAGGCCCGCTCGGGCGGGCACCGGGAAGCCCCATCGCTCGCCCATCTGGGCGGCGTGCTCGTCATCCACCGGGAGGCCGCCGGGGAAGGCGGTGGCGTAGGCGCCCATCTCGGCGCCGCCCTGCACCCCCGAGTGACCCCGGATGGGCATGAGGCCGGCGCCGTCGCGCCCGACGTTGCCCCGGGCCAGAGCCAGGTTCACGATGGCGCGCACGCCGTCGACGGCGTCGTGGTGCTGGGTGATGCCCATCGACCAGATCAGCACGGCGGCGTCGGCGGCGGCATAGAGGTCGACGAAGGCGTCGAGCTGCTCGGCGGTGACGCCGGCCTGGTCGAGAAGGTCGGCCTCGTCCTGGGCGGCGAGGGCGGCGACCAGCTCGTCCCACCCCACGGTGTGCTCGTCGACGAAGGTTCGATCCACGACGTCGCGCTCGATGAGTCGCTGGAGGGCGAGGTTGGCGAGGGCCACGTCTCCGCCGGGGCGGACGGGGACGTGCAGATCGCACACCCTGGTGCCGAACAGGGCCGACTCGGCGCTCGACGGCACCCAGTACCGCTCCAGCCCAGGCTCCAGGTACGGGTTGACGACCACCACCCGACAGCCCCGCTTCTTGGCCAGGTAGAGGTACTTCATGAAGACGGGTTGGTTGTTGGCCGGGTTGGTGCCCCACAGCACCACGAGGTCGCTCTCGATGACGTCCTGCAGGGAGCAGGTGGACGCCGCCACCCCGATGGACTCCTTGAGGCCGATGGTCGACGGGGCGTGGCAGACGCGGGCGGCGGAGTCGACGTTGGCGATGCCCATGGCCCGGGCCGCCTTGCCGGCGACGTAGTAGGTCTCGTTCGTGATGCCGCGACTGGTGAGGTAGAGCGCCACCCGCTCGGGGTCGGTGCGCTCGATGGCGCCGGCCAGCGCGCCGAGGGCCTCAGCCCAGTCGATCCGACGGAAGCCGACCTCCCCTCGTCGACGGCGCATCGGGTGGGCCAGTCGGCCGAGGCGGCGCAGCTGGGTGGAGGTGCGCCCCGTCAGCGTGCCCACGTCGGCGAGGAGCACCGGGTCGAGCGGGTCGGCGGTGTTGAGCTCGAGCAGGTTGAGGCGGGTGGCGCACAGGTGGATGCCGTCGATGGTCCAGTCGTGCAGACCGGCCACCCCCAGGGCGCAGCCGTCGCAGGCCCCCTTGGTCAGCACGTCGATGGCGTACTTGGGGTGGGCCCGGTTGGCCCAGGCCACCTTGGCCATGTCCCGGTAGTGGTGCGGCTTCTGCAGCCCGATCCCGTTGGGACGCAGCCCGACCCAGCCCGATGGCTTCCAGCCGGCAAGCTGCTCGTGCCACCCCATTAGGCGCTCGTCTCGGGGCTGTAGACGTTGGCGGTGGGCGGGTCGTTCCGCACGAAGCCGACCAGCGTCATGCCCGACTGGCGGGCCGCCTCCACGGCCAGCGCGGAGGGCGCGCTCACCGCCACCAGCGCGCTGAAGCCGGCCGCCCACGCCTTCTGGACGATCTCGAACCCGGCCCGGCCGCTGATGTAGAGCCCGAGGTCGGTGGCGGGAAGGAGCCCATCGAGGAGCAGGCGACCGACGACCTTGTCGACGGCGTTGTGACGCCCGATGTCCTCCCGCACCAGCAGGGGGGCGCCCTGCCGGTCGAAGGCGGCGGCGGCGTGGACCGCACCCGTGGCCGCGAACAGGTCCTGGTCGGGTTGCACCGTGGCCGGGATGCCGGCCAGCAGCTCGACCGGCCACGGCTCGCCCACCGGCAGCGGGGCGATGCGGTTGCGGAGCTCGTCGATGGCGGTGGAGCCGCACAGCCCGCAGGCCGAGGTGCTGGCGTGGAGACGGGGCGTCGGGGTCGGCGCCCCCCCACCGGTGTCGACGCTGACGACGTTGAACTCGGTCTCCACCGCCCCGCCGGTGGCGCAGTACCGGCACGACAGCACCGGAGCGCCGGCCAGGAGGCCATCGCCGTGCACGAGGCCGACGGCCAGCTCGAAGTCGTGGCCGGGGGTGCGCATCGTCGTACCCACCTGGTGGCCGTCGAGGTGGACCTCGAGAGGTTCCTCCACGATGAGGCGGTCGGGTCGGCGTCGCAGCGCGCCATCGTCCCATCGCTGCGTGAGCACCGTCGCGGTGCGACCTCGGGTCACGGCCCGAGGGTATCGACCCCTCCGCCGGGTGGTTCCTCGGCCGGCGCTTCAGCTTGGCGACCCTGCCACCATGCGTAGGCGAGCACGCCGGCGGCAGGAAGGAGGACCCACAGGAACGAACCCTGGGTGGCGGCCAGCAGCAGCACCAGCACCCCGCCCAGGAGGGCGAGACCGATGCCCAGGCTGCCCCGACCGTCGGGCTCCTTGCGCACGTCTCCGAGGGAGACCTTGGCCTTCTTCGACTTGAGCAGCGCCGGCTTGACCTCGGTCCGCCATCGCTCGTCCTCCAGCGCACGTCGCTCGCGGAGGCGGGCGGCCAAGGCCCGCAGCTCCTCGGGCGAGGCGGCGCCGGCCTCGATCATCCGGCGCACGTCGTCCGCGTCGCTGGCGCCGGGATCGGCGACCGGCTCAGCGGGTCGGGGGACCTCGTCGTCCATGGTTCCTCAGGCTACCCAGCGGTCACGACGGCAGGAGACGTCCCGTCCCCCTGCTGCCGACGGCCATGGCGGGCAGCACGGGTGGCGTGGGATCCTCGGCCCGGTGGAGAGCAGCGAGAACCCGCTGACGCCGAAGCCGCTGACGACGCCCCGGCTGCTCCTGCGGGGCCTGCGACGCCAGTGCCCGCTGTGCGGGGGCGGCCACCTCTTCACCTCGTGGTTCGAGGTTCGTGACCGGTGCCCGCGCTGCAACTTCCCGATCCGCCGAGAGGAGGGACACTGGATCGGCGCCGTCGGCATCAACACCATCGTCACCCTGACGCTCCTGGTGCTCACCCTCCTCGTCGGCTTCACCCTCATGTGGGACGACCGACGCGCCGCGCCCATCTTCATCTCCACGTTCCTCGTGGCCGTCCTGGTGCCGCTGGCCTTCTTCGGGTCGTCGCAGACCCTGTGGAGCGCCATCGACCTGGCCATGCGCCCGCTCGCCCCCAAGGACGACGCCGACCCCCGCTGGATCCCCCCACCGGTGAAGCGCTGATCACCCGACCTCGTCAGGTCGAGTGGGGCCGTCGCTCGAGGTTGCCGAGGTGAGCGTGGTCGTTGTACCGGACGAGCTGCACCGGGAGTGTCGCCTTCAGGTACGGGTTCGGGGCGTAGCGCCACTCCGTCAGCGAGGCGTTGTCGGGGGCCATCCAGGCCCGGACCCCACCGCCGGCGAGGTCGAGAGCCAGGTAGTGGAGCAACGAGTGGACCACCACGCCGCCGTGGCACGCCACCACCACGGTCTCGCCGGGATGCCGCTCCACGAGGGACTCAAGCGCACCGGCCACCCGGTCGCCCATCTCCCGCCACGTCTCCCAGCCGGGCGACCGTCGGCTGTCGGCGTCCCATGCGTCATCGCCCGGGAACCGCTCGTCGAGCTCCGACCAGGTCAGCCCGTCGGCATCGCCGGGGTGTCCCTCGCAGAAGTCGCACTCCGATCGAACGTCCAGCCCGCCCAGCGCCGAGGCGATGATCTCCGCAGTCTCGATGGCCCGGGGCATCACCGACGAGTACAGCACCGACGCCGAGCTGAGCTCGCCGGAATCCGAGAGCCGGTCCCGCAACAACCCGACCTGCCGTCGCCCGAGCTCCGACAGACCGGTGCAGCCGGTGTGCCCGCCGAGCACCCCCAGCTCCTGCGCCCGAGACTCCCCGTGGCGAACCAGCACGATCCGAGTCCCTTCCATGGCGTCCAACCTACGGGGCCGCCCTTGACACTGACGCCTGAGAGACATCGGTGAACACCGCCGCAGTCGAAGTCAGCCTCCCAGAGCGCAGCGAGGCGGCGCCGACGCTCGATGCCTGCACGCCTGCTTCCAATCGTTCGCCCTCGAGGTTGGGGGCATGGGCGCGTGCTCACCGCTCCTAGGTGCCCCGAACCTCACCGCTCCAACAGGTTGGGAGGACTCGAGCCGAGGCACATGGGGTCATCGGAGCGGGCCTGAGGCATCCGGGTTCACGGGTGACCCCATGGGCCTCAGGCGCCGACGGATGAGCCCATGTTCCTCACCGTGACCCGGCGTGGCGACACCGACCACCGAGCTCCGCCTCGCCGCTCCCTTGGCCCTGGCCCGGCGCCGCGGATCTGCGGGAGGTTGCCGCAGAGAACGGCAGCAGCCCGCCCCGGAGGGACGGGCTGCCAAGCTCGAGTGAGGCGGCCGGAGAAGGCCGATCTTGACTAGTAGTCCTCCATGCCTCCGCCGCCGGCCATGGCCGGAGCCTCGTCGGGCTTGTCGGCGATGACGGCTTCGGTGGTGAGGAAGAGCGCAGCGATGGATGCGGCGTTCTGCAGGGCCGAGCGGGTGACCTTGGTGGGGTCGGCCACGCCGGCCTTGATGAGATCCTCGTAGTCGCCGGTGGCGGCGTTCAGGCCGTCGTTGCCCTCCATGCCCTTCACTCGCTCGCTGGCCACGCCGGGCTCGATGCCGGCGTTGAGGGCGATCTGGCGGAGGGGCTCCTCGATGGCCTTGGCCACCAGCCGGGCGCCGGTGGCTTCGTCACCCTTGAGCTTCTTGGCGACGGCCAGCACCGCAGCCTGCGAGCGCACCAGCGCCACGCCCCCACCGGGGACGATGCCCTCTTCCACAGCCGCCTTGGCGGTGGACACGGCGTCTTCGATGCGGTGCTTCTTCTCCTTGAGCTCCACCTCGGTGGCGGCGCCGACCTTGAGGACCGCTACGCCACCGGACAGCTTGGCGAGGCGCTCCTGGAGCTTCTCGCGGTCGTAGTCCGAGTCGGTGTTCTCGATCTCGTTCTTGATCTGCTGGATGCGGCCCTTGATGTCGTTGTCGACACCGGCGCCCTGCACGATGGTGGTCTCGTCCTTGCTGACGATCACCTTCGAGGCGGTGCCGAGCAGGTCGAGGGTGGCGTTCTCGAGCTTGAGGCCGACCTCCTCGGAGATGACCTGCCCACCGGTGAGGATGGCGATGTCCTGCAGCATGGCCTTGCGACGCTCGCCGAAGCCGGGGGCCTTGACGGCGGCGCTCTTGAACGTGCCGCGGATCTTGTTCACCACGAGGGTGGCGAGCGCCTCGCCCTCGATGTCTTCAGCGATGATGAGCAGCGGGCGGGTCGACTGCATGACCTTCTCGAGCACCGGGAGCATGTCGCGCACGGCGGTGATCTTGGAGCTGACCAGGAGGATGTAGGGATCCTCCAGCACGGTCTCCATGCGGTCGGGGTCCGTGACGAAGTAGGGCGAGATGTAGCCCTTGTCGAAGCGCATGCCCTCAACGAGATCCATCTCGATGCCGAAGGTGTTCGACTCCTCGACGGTGACCACGCCGTCCTTGCCGACCTTGTCGATGGCCTCGGCGATGACCTTGCCGATCTCCATGTCGTTGTTGGCGGAGATGGAGGCGACCTGGGCGATCTGCTCCTTGGACTCGACGTCCTTGGACAGCTTGGTGAGGTTGGCCACGGCGGCTTCGACACCGGCCTCGATGCCCCGCTTGAGGGCCATCGGGTTGGCGCCGGCGGCCACGTTGCGCAGGCCCTCGCGGACCATGGCCCAGGCCAGCACGGTGGCGGTGGTGGTGCCGTC
>JBDSUN010000296.1:0-7278 GCA_039927735.1 Acidimicrobiales bacterium
ATCGGCAAGCGCAAGCCGGGCGGGGCCAGCGACGCCGCCATCAAGGCCCTCGGCCTCGAGGACCACGTCGAGTTCGTCACCGACGTGCCGGAGCGCCGCATCATCGAGCTGTACTCCGAGGCGGAGATGGCCGTGGTCCCCTCTCTCTACGAGGGCTTCTCCCTTCCCGCCATCGAGGCCATGGCCTGCGGCACCCCGCTGGTGGGCACCACCGGCGGAGCGGTGCCCGAGGTGATCGGCAAGGACGGCGACACCGCCATGGTCGTGCCGCCCGGCGACAGCGAGGCCCTGGCCGCCAAGATCCGCTGGGGCCTGGACCAGGAGGACCTGCGCGGCACCATCGGCGTGCGGGGCCGGCAGCGCATCATCGACCGCTGGTCGTGGAAGCACACCGCCGCCAAGACCGTGGAGCAGTACCGGATCCGGCTCGGCCAGGACTGACCATGCTGACCGTCCGGTTCGACCAGCTCGGCGTGAAGCCCGGCGACCTGCTGCTCGACATGGGCTGCGGGGCCGGCCGACACGCCTTCGAAGCGTTCCGCCTTGGCGCCCGCGTGGTGGCCTTCGACTTCTCGGCCGCCGAGCTCAAGGACGTGGGTGGCCTCTTCGCCGCCATGCGGGAGGCCGGCGAGGCGGGCACGGCGGCGGGGGCCATGGCCGCCACCGCCAACGGCGATGCGCTCCGCCTTCCCTTCCCCGACGACACCTTCGACCGCATCATCGCCTCCGAGGTGCTCGAGCACGTGTCGGATGACCAGGTCGCCCTCGACGAGGTGCTCCGCGTCCTGAAGCCGGGCGGCACGCTGGCCGCCACAGTGCCGGCGTGGCTGCCCGAGCAGGTCTGCTGGGCGCTGAGCGACGAGTACCACGCTCCCTACGTCGACGGTGGCCACGTCCGCATCTACACCGAGCCGAAGCTCCGGGCCAGGATGCGTTCGGCGGGCCTGAAGCCGCTCGGCGCCCATCGCGCCCACGCCCTGCACTCGCCGTACTGGTGGCTGAAGTGCGCTGTCGGTCCCACCAACGACGACCACCCTCTGGTGAAGGCCTACTTGCAGGTGCTGATCTGGGACATCGCCCAGACCCAGCCCATGGGGACCATCACCCGCCTCGCCGAGCGCCTCCTCAACCCGGTGCTCGGCAAGAGCATCGTCGTCTACGCCCGCAAGCCGCCGGGGAGGATCTGAGCGTGCCCATCGACGTCCCCGGCCTCGTGTCGGCCACCGACCTGCACCGCACCGTCGACGGCATCGCGGAGTGGCAGCTGCCGTCCTGGATGATCCCGTGGTTCCCCGGTGGGCATGCGGATCCCTGGAACCACGTCGAGGCCGCCATGGCCCTCGACCTCGGGGGACGCACCGCCGAGGCCGACCGCGCCTACCAGTGGCTGGTCGACCTCCAGCGTGATGACGGCTCGTGGCACCAGTACTACGTGGCCGGCGACGACGGCGACACGCTGGTGGAGCAGGACAAGCTCGACGCCAACGTCTGCGCGTACGTGGCGGCCGGCGTGTGGCACCGCTGGCTGCTCACCGACGATCGTGGCTTCGTCGAGGCGATGTGGCCGGTGGTGGAGAAGGCCATCGACTTCGTGCTCGACCTCCAGACGCCGCGCGGCGAGATCCTCTGGGCCCGCCACGCCGACGGCACCCCGTGGAGCTTCGCTCTGCTCACCGGATCCTCGTCGATCTGCCACAGCCTGCGCTGTGCCATCGCCGTCGCCCAGCTCCTCGGCCACGAGCGGCCCGACTGGGAGATCTCCGCCGCCCGCCTGGCTCGCACCATCCGCCAGCTTCCCGAGGCCTTCGCGCCCAAGCACCGCTGGGCCATGGACTGGTACTACCCCGTCCTGGCCGGCGTGGTGCTCGGCCAAGCCGGACGCGACCGGCTCGATGAGCGGCGGGACACCTTTGTGATGGACGGCCGGGGTGTGCGCTGCGTGTCCGACCGCCCATGGGTGACCGTGGCGGAGACGTGCGAGTGCGCGCTCGCCCACCTGGCCGTCGGCGACCGGCGGACCGCAGAGATGCTCTTCGGGTGGGCCCAGCAGTTCCGGCACGACGCCGATGGCCGCTACTGGACGGGCACGGTGTTCCCCGACGAAGCCCGGTTCCCGGGGGGCGAGCGCAGCACCTACACCGCCGCTAGCGTCGTCTTGGCCGCCGACGCCCTGGCCGGCAGCACCCCGGCTTCCGCCCTCTTCGCGGAGTCGGCCGGCGTCCTCCCGCCCCTCATGGACCTGCCCGACGATCTGTAGGTGGGGGTTCGCACCGCGTCGTCCGGGTAGAGGTACGCCATGACGGAATGGTTGGTGCTCGCTCCTGAGCCCGGAAGCCCGCGGGCAGCCCGCTCGTTCGTCATGGATTGGCTGCAGATCTGGGACTACGGGTGCCTGGTGGACTCGGTCGGTCTCGTGATGAGCGAGCTGGCCAGCAACACCGTCGAGCACACCGCATCCGAGTTCACCGTCGGGATCGAGGATCTCGGCCACGGCATTCGGGTGACGGTGCAGGATCCCGCATCAGCGCCCCCTGTGCCCCGGACGGCGGCGGTGACGGATCTGAACGGTCGGGGCATGACCATCGTCGAGGCCCTCGCCGATGCCTGGGGCACCGAGCTCCTCCCCGAGGGCAAGGTCGTCTGGTGCACCTTCGCACCCGCCGAGCGACACCTCGGGGGCTGAGTCAGAGGCTGCGCCGCCGGAGGACCCGGAGGCTGCCGATGGCGCCCACCTCCTCGAAGCGGCCCGAGTCGAGGGCAGGGCGGTAGATCTGCTCGTAGGGCGGTCGGCCACCGTCGGCGGGGTCGGGGAACACATCGTGGATGCAGAAGGTGCCACCCGCGACGACGTGCGGCGCCCACCGCTCGTAGTCCCTCCGGGCCGGCGCCTCACCGTGTCCGCCGTCGATGAAGAGGAAGGCCAGCGGCGTCGCCCAGGCCGAGGCCACCGTCGGGGAGTCGCCCACCACCGCGATCACCGTGCCCTCGAGCCCGGCCTCGTGGATCGTCCGCCGGAAGATCGGCAGCGTGTCCATCTTCCCCACCGCCCGATCGACGAGATCGGGCTCGTGCCACTCCCAGCCCGGCTGGTTCTCCTCCGAGCCGCGATGGTGGTCGACGGTGAAGAGCACCCGTCCTTGCGTGCGAGCCGCCGCACCCAGGTACACGGAGGACTTACCGCAGTAGGTGCCCACCTCGAGCATCGGGCCGGGGACGGCCACCGCCGCCGCCGCCTCGTAGAGGGCGTCGCCCTCGTCGGGCGGCATGAAGCCCCGAGCCGCCACGGCGTGACGGCGGAGCTCCGCATCCATCACCACCCGTCGGTGTGGATGATGCGATCGAGATCGCGCCGGGCCCCCGGCTTGAAGTCCGTGCCCAGGGTGTGCGCCACCGGGATGAGGGCGCCCTGCATGATGTGATCGGGGAGGCCGAGCAGCTCACGCGACTCGGCGTCGTGCACGAGGTGGAGCGTGGTCCAGCACGTGCCCAGACCACGCGCCCGGGCGGCCAGCATGAAGCTCCACACCGCCGGGAGCAACGAGCCCCACACCGCAGCCTGCATGGCCACGGGCACCTCACCCTGGTCGGTGCGCCCCTCGATGCAGGGGATGACGTGCACGGGCACCTCGGCCAGGTGCTCGGCCAGGTACGTCGCGGAGCTGACCACGCGCTTCGTGGTGGCGACGTAGGCCGGATCGTCCTGCGGCAGTCGGGCCGCCGCCGCATCGGCGTCGCCGTAGAAGAGCTGGAAGGCGGCGGCGTACCACTCCGCCAGCTTGGCCCGCTTGGCCGCATCGGTGACGACGATGAAGTGCCAGCCCTGGTTGTTGCCGCCCGTGGGGGCCTGGGCAGCCACCTCGATGCAGGCACGGATCAGCTCGGGTTCGACGGGCCGAGCGAGGTCGAGGCGCTTGCGCACCGAGCGGGTGGTGGAGAGGAGCTCGTCAGGACCGAGCGGGAGCAGCGACATGGGCACCGACGCTACCGGTCAGACGGCCGGTGCCTCTTGGCTGAGGACCTCTTCCTGCTCGGAGTGCCCGAACATGACCTTGTCGAGGAAGAGGAACTTGGCCACCCACAGGAGGCCGAAGCCGGTGAGGTTGGCCAGCTTGATCAGGAGGCTGTTGCCGTCGGAGACGCTGTCCGCCAGGGCCACGAACCCGGTCGACAGGAGGAGCCCCGCCGCAGTGAACACCCAGAACGGGAGGACCTCCCGCCGCAGGCTCAGCTTCCCGTCGGCACTCCACACCCAGCGCTTGTTGAGCACGAAGGCGGGAACAGCTGTGAGCATGACCGCCGACACGTTCGACCACGTCGGGTCGTGGTCGAGCACGTCGACGAAGAGCGCCAGCAGGCTCTGACCCAGCACGACGCCGACCACCGACACCATCGAGTACTTGAGGGCCAGCGCCCCCCGTCCACCGGTCACCCGGTCGAGCAGCGCGGCAGGAGACTTGGTCACGACGGTCGAGGTTACGGCGGAGGTCAGTCGACCAGCGCATTGGCGCGGGCGACCCGGCCCAGCCAACGGGCGCTGTCCTTGGGGATGCGTTCGAACGTGCTGCGGTCGCAGTCGACGATGCCGAAGCGGGGGCCGTAGCCCATCGCCCACTCGAAGTTGTCGAGCAGGCTCCAGTACGTGTAGCCGCGCACGTCGATGCCATCGGCGAGGCAGGCCAGCACGCCCTCGAGAGCGGTGCGCACGTACGCGACGCGCTGGTCGTCGTCGTCCGTGCCGATGCCGTTCTCGGTCACGAGGATCGGCACCTCGCCCTTGGTGCGCTCCCAGGCGCGTCGGATCGTGGCCTCCAGGGCCTGCGGGTAGTACTCGTAGCCCATGAGCAGCTCGGGCACGCCGGGCTCGTTGCCCACCGCCCCGTCGGGGCCCACCCGGGTGCGGGAGTAGGTCTGCACACCGACGAAGTCGTCGCCGGCGGTGGCGTCGAGGAAGACGTCCTCCATCCCGCGACGGATCTGCTCGAGCTTCGACTCCCCACCGTCGACGGCCTGGTGGTCGCTCATGGCCAGGGTGATGCCCACGGGCACGCCGGGGACCGTGGCCCGGATGGCGTCCACGGCCTGGCGGTGCGCCTGCACGAACACGTCGTTGACGTGACGGCGCGCCTCCGCGTCCTTCTTGCCGGGCGGGAAGACGCCCCACAGGTAGCCGATGGTGGAGACCATGCTCGGCTCGTTGATCGTGCAGGCCCGGGCCATCAGGCCCTCCAGGCGCGAGGCGGCCTGCTCGCAGAAGGCGGCGAACCGGGCCGGGGTGTCGTCGTGCTCCCAGCCACCCCGATCGGCCAGCCACAGCGGCGAGGTGAAGTGGTGGAAGGTGACGACCGGGTCGATCCCGGCCTCCATCAGCCCCTCGCAGAGGCGGGCGTAGTGGTCGAGGGCGACGGTGGAGAACTCGCCTGCGGCCGGCTCGATGCGGCTCCACTCCAGCGAGAAGCGGTAGTCGGTGAAGCCGAGCTCCTTCAGCAGGGCTACGTCCTCGGGCCAGCGGTGCCAGCTGTCGCAGGCGTCCCCGCTCGACTCCTTGCAGCCCGAGCCCGGGGTGTGCTCCCATCGCCACCAGTCGTTGTTGACGTTGCCGCCTTCGATCTGGTGGGCGGCGGTGGCCGTGCCCCATCGAAAGCCGTCCGGGAAGCTGGTCGCTGACATGGGACGGGACGGTAACCCACCACCCGTACGCGAAGATGACCGCATGTCGCAGGACGCCGTCGACGCTCTGGTGAAGCTGCTCGACCTCGAGCCGATCGAGGTCAACATCTTCCGTGGCCTGTCTCCCGACGAGGAGCGCCAGCGGGTGTTCGGCGGCCAGGTGGCCGGTCAGGCGCTGGTGGCCGCGGCCCGCACCGTGGAGCCCGGACGTTCGGTCCACTCGCTGCACGCCTACTTCCTGCGCCCCGGAGACCCGACTGTGCCCATCCTCTACGAGGTCGATCGCATCCGTGACGGCCGGTCCTTCACGACCCGACGTGTCGTCGCCATCCAGCACGGGAAGGCCATCTTCAACCTGCAGTCCAGCTTCCAGGTGCCCGAAGAGGGCTTGGAGCACGAAGCCCCCATGCCCGAGGTGCCTGATGCCGAGTCCCTGCCCGACTTCCACACCCGCATGGCGCCGTACGCGGCTGCGATGGGTCCGTGGTACCACCGGCCCCGGCCCATCGACACCCGCCACGTGGACCAGCGCGGCCCCGATCGCAAGGAGCCGCTGCCCCCGTTCCAACAGGTGTGGCTGCGGGCGGATGGCGACCTGCCCGACGATCCGGTGCTGCATGCCTGCGTGCTCACCTACGCCAGCGACATGACCCTCCTCGACACCGCCCTGCGCCCGCACGGCGGCGGCTGGGACGACGAGGGCCTCTTCATGGCCAGCCTCGATCACGCCATGTGGTTCCACCGCCCGTTCCGCGCCGACCACTGGCTCCTGTACGACCAGGACACGCCGTCGGCCTCGGGCGGCCGCGGCCTGGGGCGGGGCAGCATCTTCACCGCCGAGGGCAACCTCGCCGTCACGGTGGTGCAGGAGGGCCTCATCCGGGTGGTGCGACGATGAGGCGCGGGCTGGCCATGGCGATGGCGGTCGGTGTGCTGGCCTCCTGCAGCGGCGGCGACGGCGACCCTCCGGCCGCCCGGGAAGACGCCGCCGCCACCACCACCACGACGACCGTGGCGGCGGCCGAGACGACCACCACCGCGGCACCCGCCAGCGGCACGCTCGGCACGGTCGAGCTGGCCACGGTGGAGGTCGGGGAGCTCGACCAGCCCATCGCCCTCGCACCACGGCCAGGTTCGCCCGACCTCTACATCGCCGAGAAGGGCGGCCGGGTCCGCCTGATCAAGACGACGACCAACCCCACCACCGATGCCATCACCTACCAGGTGCAGCGCACGCCGCTCCTCGACCTCTCCGGCGACGTCATCAACGAGGGCGAGCGCGGGCTGCTGGGCATGGCGTTCTCGAGCGACGGCCGCAAGCTCTACCTCAACTACACCCGCCAGCCCGATGGCCACACGATGGTGGTGGAGTATGCGCTCGGCGACGGCGCCACCATCGACAGGGGCTCACGCCGGGAGCTGCTGATGGTGGAGCAGCCGTTCGCCAACCACAACGGCGGCCAGCTCGTGGTCGGCCCCGACGGCTTCCTCTACGTGGGTCTCGGCGACGGCGGGAGCGGTGGGGATCCGCAGGGCAACGGTCAGAACCCCGAGACCCTGCTCGGGTCGATCCTGCGCATCGACCCGGAGGGAGGCGGCGGCGAGGGGCCG
>JBDSUN010000297.1:0-8539 GCA_039927735.1 Acidimicrobiales bacterium
GGCGGGACCTCAGGAGGATCTTCGATGCGCGCCCAACGCCCGCTGCTCACGACCATCGCCGTCGTGACCTTGGCCGCCCTGTCGTTGGTCAGCACCGGGCCGCACACGGTGCGATCGGGGGAGACGCTGGCGGGGATCGCAGCCCGCAACGGGGTCAGCGTCAGCGCGCTGGCCAAGGCCAACGCCATCGCCGATCCGAACCGGATCGTCGTCGGGCAGCGTCTGACCATTCCAGGAGCGGGGGCCCCCGCCGCGGCCGGGAGCTACACCGTTCGCACCGGTGACGCCCTCGGCACCATCGCCTCCCGCCACGGCAGCAGCGTGGCCGCCCTCGTGGGCCTCAACGCGCTGGCCAACCCGAACCTCATCCGCGTCGGGCAGGTGCTCAAGGTCCCCACCGCAGGCGCCGCCACCCCGGCCGCTCCCGCTACCAAGGCGCCGGCCGGCGGGGCCACCACCCACGTGGTGCGCTCCGGGGACACCATCAGCGGGGTCGCCAGCCGATACGGCATCTCCCAGGCCCAGCTCATCGACGCCAACGGCCTGACCGGAGGCCGGATCTACCTCGGCCAGCAGCTGCGCCTCGTGCCCACGGCCCGCAGCGCCGGTGCCCCGCCCTCGACCAGCACCTACACGGTGCGCTCCGGGGACAGCCTCTCCACCATCGCTCGGCGCTTCGGCACCACCATCAAGGCCCTGCAGGACGCCAACGGGCTCAGCAACCCGAACGTCGTGGTCATCGGCCGGCCGCTCGCGATCCCAGGCGGGGGCACCGGCGGGGGAGGCGCCATCCGCTGCCCCGTCCAGGGCGGCACCACCTTCATGAACGACTGGGGCTTCTCCCGCTCCGGCGGCCGCTTCCACGAGGGCAACGACCTCTTCGCCCCACGAGGCCGCTCGGCGGTGGCCACGGTCAGCGGCACGGTGGTGCAGACGACCGGGCGTCTGGCGGGCAACCAGGTCAACCTGGTCGGTGACGACGGCGTGACCTACTACTACATGCACCTCGACCGCTTTGGCAGCAACGGGCGCGTCGCCGCCGGAACGGTCATCGGCTACGTGGGCAGCACGGGCAACGCCGTCGGCGGCCCCAACCACGTCCACTTCGAGGTGCACCCCGGTGGCGGAGCGGCGGTCAACCCCTACCCGCGACTTTCGGCGGTCTGCTGAGCCGCGTTGCCCGCCAGGTCGGTACCCTGACGCCCCCACCAGCGGCCCCGGGCAGGTCTTGCGCCGCGCGCGAGGCCCCAGCCTATGATCCCGCCGCTACCGCCCCCCGACCCCCCGCTGCGAGGACTGGCAATGCCTGAAGACGATCTCATCGAAGACGACGTGATCGACGAGGAGCCGGACGTCCCCGAGGATGCGCCTGCAGACCTCGATGACGACGATGACGAGCTGCCGGCCGACGAGCTGGATCTCGAGGCAGACGTCGTCGACGTCGACGACGTGGACGTGGACGACGCCGACCTGGAGGGCGCCGATGACGACGCTCCGGCGCCGGTCAAGGCCAAGAAGGATGACGAGGAGGGTGATGACGACGAGGACGAGGAGGATGACCCCGACGACGTCGAGGCCGATCTCGACGCCATCCTGAAGGATCGCATCGCCGCCGCCGAAGAGGAGGAGGACGAGGAGGAGGAGGTGGCCCCCGAGCCGGAGAGCTCTGACGGCACCGGTCGCATCCTGCCCAAGCGCCCTGGGGAGTTCGTGTGCCAGTCCTGCTTCCTCGTCAAGCACCCCTCCCAGCTGGCCGACGACAAGCACCAGCTCTGCGCCGACTGCGTCTGAGCCGAGGAGACCGTCATGGCCCACACCACTAAGGTCGCTGCGTGAGCGAGCCGTCCGAGAAGACCCCTGCCGAGCAGGCGGTCGAGCTCTTCGTGTACGCCCCGATCGGGCTGCTCTTCGAAGGGGCCTCGCTGTTGCCCCAGCTGGTCGAGAAGGGCAAGAGCCAAGTGTCGATGGCCCGCATGATCGGCAAGTTCGCCGTCGGCCAGGGCCGCACGGAGGCCACCAAGGCCGCTGGGAAGCTGCACGACCAGGCGGCGGGGGTGCTCGACTTCCTGGGCGACTCGGTGACACCGATGCCCGCTGACCTCCACGAGGTCGACATCACGGCCCCCCCGACGTCACCCGAGCCCGTCGTCGAGGTGCCTCCGGCGCGCAAGGCGACCAAGCCCGCCGCTCGCCCGGTCCGCAAGGCAGCCACCAAGCCGACGTCGGCCACCTCGACGACGAGCCTCGCCATCCCGGACTACGACGGGCTCTCGGCCTCTCAAGTGGTCAACCGCCTGGCCGGGCTCTCCACCACCGAGCTGAAGGCTGTGCAGGCCTACGAGACCGCCAATCGCGGCCGCAAGACCATCCTGTCAAAGGTCGCCCAGCTCCAGAGCGCATGATGTCGCCGGCTGCCGAGGAAGGCTGCCGGGCGGCCACCGACGCCGACGTCCCTCGGCTCGAGGAGCTGGCGCGAGGAGCCATCGAGGAGCTGCGAGGGGGCCGTGGTGGCGAAGTGTGGTCTCGGCACGCCGCCCGCCTGGAGCCGCTCGCCGACGGGCTGACCCGTCAGGTCCACGCCGAGGACCACCAGGTCCTGGTGGGCACCGTCGACGGCACGATCATGGGCTACGGCGTGGCTCGGGTCGAGGTGCTGGCCGATCAGGGCCTCCTCGGCGTCGTGACGGATCTCTACACGGAGCCCGGTTGCCGTGAGCTGGGGATCGGCGAGGTCACGATGCAGGCCTTGGTGGACTGGTGCGCCGCCCAGGGCTGCTTCGGCGTAGACAGCCTGGCCCTGCCCGGCGACCGGCACACGAAGAACTTCTTCGAGTCCTTCGGTCTCGTGGCGCGGGCCATCATCGTGCACAGGCGCCTGTCGTGAGCCCCGTGCTGGGGGTCGGGGCGGTGGTCGTCGACCACGATCGCCTGCTCCTCGTGCGTCGAGGACGCGGCCCGGCCCAGGGACAGTGGTCGGTGCCCGGCGGCAAGGTCGAGCACGGCGAGGCCCTGATGGAGGCGGTGACCCGGGAGCTGCGGGAGGAGACCGGCCTGGAAGGCGTCTGCGGCCCGCTGCTCGGCTGGGCCGAACGGGTTGATGGCGACCTCCACCACGTCATCGTCGACTTCGAGGTGACGCTGCTCGGGGGCGATCAGGCCGTGGCCGGCGACGACGCCGCCGAGGTCGCCTGGGTAGCGCTCCACGAGGTCGCGGACCTCGATCTAGTGGACGGCCTCGCCGAGCTCCTGAGCGAGAACGACATCATCGCCACCTTCACCTGAAGCGCTAGCGGCCCTTCCAGACCGGGGGGCGCTTCTCGATGAAGGCGGTGAGGCCCTCGGAGAAGTCCTCGGAGCTCATGGCCACGCCCATCCCCTCCATGGACATCTTCCAGCCCACGTCATCGGGGGCGTTGGTGGCCTCGAGCACGATCTTGCGGGACTCGCGCACCGCCACGGGGGCGTTGGCGCAGATCTGCTCGGCCAGCGAGACCGCCTCGTCGAGGGCCTGGCCGGCTTCCACCAGCCGGTTCACGAGGCCGAAGTGATGGGCCCGTGCGGCCTCGATCGGGTCCCCAGTGAGGGTGAGCTCCATGGCGATGTTCAGCGGGATCTTGCGTCCCAGACGGAACAGCCCGCCGGCGCCGGCCACCAGCGAGCGCTTGACCTCAGGGATGCCGAAGGTGGCGGTGGTGGAAGCCACCACCAGGTCGCAGGCCAGCACGATCTCGGTGCCGCCGGCCAGGGCCGGGCCGTCGACCGCCGCGATGATCGGCTTGGTGCGCTCCCGCTGGACGATGCCCGCAAAGCCACCCTTCTTGGTGGCGAGGGCACCGGCGTTGCCCGAGTTGATCTCCTTGAGGTCCGCCCCTGCGCAGAAGACCGGGGCGACGCCCGTGATGATCCCCACCCAGGTCGAGCTGTCCGCCTCGATGCGGTCGATGGCATCCTCGATCCCTTGCGCGACTTCGCCGTTGACGGCGTTGCGGGCCTCGGGCCGGTTGATGGTGACGACCGCGAACGGTCCACGCTGCTCATAGTCGACGGACATGGCGGGCACGTTAGCCATCCCCGGGTACCCTCGAAGACGCCCCCGACCCCAGGCGAACGATGCCACCACCTGAGCCAGCCCGCCACCTCCAGTGCCCGTTCTGCGAGGCCTACGAGGTCGAGCGCCTCTACCTGGCCTCGTTGCGGCTCGACTCCTGCGCCTGCGCCTCCTGTGGAGCCCGCTGGGACGAAGAACCGGTGAGCGGGGAGTATCGCGGGAGGTCGTTCGAGCTCGGCGGACTTCGTCCGCCTCCCCCGAGCTAGCCCTCTTCTGCGGTGCTCGCCTGCGGCTCGCGCTCGGGCGTCCTCGGAGGCGGAGCCTCCTGCGGCGCATCCCCGGGGGGAGACCCCCCGGACCCCCCAGCGGCTTCGCCGGGCTGCACGTCCTCCGCCGGGTACGGCTCCTCCGGCGGCCCGGACATGGGCGCGTCGGTCGTCGATGCCTGCTCGTCCTCCCGCTCCAGCGGAGCCTGCGTCTGATCGGACACGGGCTGGCTGGCGGCGGGTTCAGGCTCGTCGGCTGTGGCGGGCTTCGGCGTGCGCTCCGACTTCTGGGCCGCCGGTGGCTTCTTCTTGGGGGGCCGGCGGCGCTCGTTCTTGGGGCGGGGGGCGCTGCGGTCGGGGGTGATCTCGAAAATATGGGCGATCTTGGGGATCCGGGTGGCCAGCCGGGCGATGGTGGCCCGCACGTCGGCGTGGAGCTCCTTGGGCAACGACGTGGGGATCACCTTGTCCCGAACAGGGGCGAAGGCGAGGGCCTCGAGGACGGCCACCCAGCGCTCGGCCGGGGCGTCATCGGTGAGGGCGGCGCCGGCGCCCTCGGTCAGCTTCGTGGCCAGCTCGGCAGGCAGGGGCGACCCTGCCTTCGGGGGACGGGAGCTGAGCCGGAGGGCCCGCACGATGCGCCCCACCTCGACGGTGGCGATGAGCTCGGCCAGCCAGGCGCTCTGCTCCGCCTCCGCGCGGGTGGCCAGGCCTTCGCGCAACGCCTGGGCGAGGGCCCGGGTCTCATCGTCCTTGGCATCGGCATCCGCGGTGGAGACCACGGAGCGCAGGTCGCGCAGGTCGAGGACCTCGAGATCGCGCTGAGCGGCTTCAGCCCGGTCGTGCCATTCGGCCATGCGCACCTTCGGCACCAGCTTCTCCGCCAACGCCAGCAGCGGGCCGGCGGGGATGGCGCTCTCGCCGGCGGCGGTGCGCTCGGCGTTCTGCTTCTCGATGGCCTGGCGGACGGCCGGCAGGCCACCCAGCACGACCTGATCGGCGATCGGGCGCTGCTCCTCGGGAAGGGACTCGAGCAGCGCGTTCCGATGGGCCTTTCCGGGGCGCAGGCGCTTGGCCTTGGGTCGTTCGACCACGGGCACGGGCGGGGGTTCGGGACGGGTGCGCCGCCGCGGTCGGTCGTCGCTGCTCGGCCGGCTGTCTCGACTCGGTCGGTCGTTGCCCCCTGGTCGGTCGCTTCCTCCGGGGCGGTCGACTCCACTCGGGCGGTCCTTGCGCTCAGGTCGGGCGCCGCGATCGCCATCGCGACGAGGCCCGTCTCCGCGCCCTCCCTCGCGTCGCGGCCCGTCCCGGCGAGGGCCGCGGTCGTCCCGACTCCGCGTCGCCAGCGTGGTCGTGACGAGGGGCTCGTCCTTGGCCGTGGTCAGGAGCTCGATGCGCTCGGGCTCCTGGCGGGCCCCCTTGGGCGGGAGCACCCCGGTGATCTCGATGCCGTCGACGAAGAACTCGGCGTCGACGCGCAGCACGTCGCCGACCTTGGCGCCCTCGGGCAGCAAGGCGGTGCCCACCGTGCCCTTCGGGGCCTTGGCACCGGCGGCCCGCCAGGTCCAGCTGCCGTCGTCGCGCGAGCTGGTGAGCTCGATCTCGATCCTACGGGGCATGGCGATGTGGCTCCGGTGCAATGGCCCAGGGGGCGGGACGGGCGCACCACCGTACTCAGGCGGCTACCGGCGGGCCCAACCATCTGGGCGCGCCGCCCGCTCGGAGACGGCTGCCGGGAGCGAGCCGCCGGCGATGTCGGCCAGCGTCGTCGCCTCCAAGACCTCGCGCAGGGCGACACGGGTGGCGATCCAGACCTGCTGCAGGTCCGCGGCGGCGCCGTGGTAGGCGACCTCCTCGGGCGGCGTGCCGTGGACGTCGGCGAGCGGTCCCTCGACGGCACGGATGACATCGGCCACCGACACCTCCTGGGCGGGCCGGGCCAGCCAGTAGCCGCCCTCGGCGCCTCGCTGGCTCCCGACGATGCCCGATCGGCGGAGCTCGGCGAGGATGCCCTCGAGGAACCGGGCCGGGATGGCCTGGGCGGTCGCCACCGCCTCGCCCTTCATGGGTGTGCGTGCGCCGTGGGTGGCCGCGTGGCCGGCCAGCTCCGATGCCGCCCGCACCGCATAGTCGACCTTGGCGGTGATGCGCACGGAGGACGCTTCAGCCGGCGCAGACGGCGGCCAGGCTGGCCACGGCGGTGGTGCGCCGGTGCTCGCGGAGCAGGTTGAGGTCGCGGCCGCTGGTGAGGTAGCAGAACAACAGCCCGGTGGCCGGATCGGCCCATGCGACCTGACCCGCCGCACCGTTGTGTCCGAAGGCCAGCGGCGAGACCGTGCGTCCCATGCCCCGGAGGTTCGACTGCCCGTCATCGCCGGCCACGATCAGGCCCCGGGTCCGGTTGGCTCGGTGGCCGAGCGCAGGGTCCGGGAAGGTGTTGCGGATGACGGCGGTGACGTCGGCGAGCACCGCCGGCGCCCACAGCTCCTTCGGATCGTGGAGGAGGGCTTGGTAGAACGCGGCCACGTCGGCGGCGGTGGACACGCCGCCGCCCCCAGGGAGGCCGACCTCTCGAGCTCGGGGATCGTTGAGGCTGGTGAGGGCGGCGTCGGTGACGTCCCCCACGTCGATCGCCCGCACGCCCAGTGCCGCCTCGAGCTCGTCGGGGGTGGCGGGCTCGCCGACCAGGGCCAGGTCGGCGATGCCGTCGTGGTCGTCGTCGAGGGCCAGCCCGAGGGCAAAGCTGGTGAGGCCGAGCGGGTCCAGCACCCGAGTGCGGAGGGCCTTGGTGTGGTCAAGACCGGTCACCGCGTGGATGACCTCGGCCAGCACCCAGTGGGCCGAGGTCGGGTGGTACTCGAAGCGGCTGCCGGCCTCCCAGGTGAGCCGCCAATCCGCGAAGGCCTCCCGACGCCCCTCGTGGGTGCTCCACCGGGGGTAGCCCAGCGGCGCTTGGGGGAAGCCGCTGGTGTGCAGGAGGACATGGTCGAGCGTGACGACGTCCTTGCCGTTGCTCCCGAACCCGGGGATCAGCTGGTGGATCGGCACCTCGGGTGCAAGCGCGCCCTCGCCCAGGAGCTGCCAGGCCACCGAGGCCACGAAGGGCTTGGTCGCCGAGAAGATGGTGAAGCGAGTGTCCACCGTGGCGTCGCCGAAGGCCTCGTGCACGAGCACCTGGCCGTCGAGGGCCAGCGCGACCTGGCACGCCGGGAGCAGACCATCGTCAACATCCCGGCGGGCGCGGGCGAGCAGCGCAGCGACGGCGGTGCGATCGAGGGTGGTCATCGCCCCCCGACGCTAGTGGCCATAGGGTGATCCCATGGCTGTGGCGGAGGTCGTCCCAGGCCCGCCGCTGCCGATGGGTGAGCGCATCGAGCTGCCGGGGCGCGGCACCACCTTCGTGCGCTCGGTCGCCGGTCCGCCCGGCTCACCGACGGTGCTCCTGCTGCACGGCTGGATCGCCAGCGGTGGCCTGAACTGGTTCAACGCCTTCGCTCCGCTGTCGCGGCGCTACGGCGTCATCGCGCCGGACATGCGAGGCCACGGACGAGGCATCCGGTCACGGCGGCGGTTCCGACTGGCCGACTGCGCCGACGACATGGCTGCGCTGCTGGAGCAGCTCGACACCGGCCCGGTGATCGTGGCGGGCTACTCGATGGGCGGTCCCATCGCCCAGCTCCTCTGGCGTCGCCACCCAGAGCTCGTGTCGGGCCTCGTCCTCTGCGCCACGTCGTACCGGTTCGTGACGGGCACGCGCGAGCGCTTCATCTTCAGCTCGATGATGGCCACCGCCATCGGCACCACTCGTACGGGGGAGGCCCTGAGCCGAGCTCCCGCCGCCACGATGCGACGGTGGGGGCGCCGGGGCTCGCCGGCGACGACGCCGGCAGCTCGGCCCGCCAACCTCCGAGCCTGGGCGGCGGGGGAGATGCGTCGCCACGACTCGGTGAAGATCATGGAAGCCGGGCAAGCCATCGGGAGCTACAACGCCCGCCGCTGGATCGGCGAGATCAACGTGCCCACCACGGTGCTGGTCACCGAACGGGACCGGGCCATCGCACCGAGCGAGCAGCGCAAGCTGGCCGCTGCCATCCCTGGCGCGGTCGTTCAGTCTCACGACGACGGGCACATGGCCTGCGCCAAGCGGGCGTTCGGGCCGGCCCTCCTGCGAGCGGTCGACTCGGTGCAGACCCGCATCGACGCTGCGTCGACGCAGCGCGCCGTC